>DASQPY010000223.1:0-10934 GCA_035643735.1 Actinoallomurus sp.
AGAGGCCCGTCACCGCGATCATCGTGAAGCAGGTCTGCGCGAGGAGCGAGAACCGGGCGAGGGCCGGATCGAGGTCGCGCACGCCCTGGGCGGCCGGGGCCACGACGCACGCCGTGAGCGGGACCAGGCCGCCGAACCACAGTCCGATGGCGAGGAGGTGCACGCCGGTCGCGGGGACGGCCAGCCACGACTGCGCGCCGATGTGCGCGTGGTCCGTGAGCGGCCAGGTCGACACCAGCGCGAGACAGCCCACCGCGCCCAGGACGAGAAGGGCCACCGGCGGCTCCGCCCCGGCGTCCCCGTCACCGCGCTTCCGGCGTCGGAGGACGATCCTAAGGAGGACGGCGAGCCCGAGGGCGATCCCGAGACGCACGAGCAGGGCCCGGCCGATCCGCGTGGCCAAGGTCAGGCGCAGGACATCCGGGTCCAACGCCGTCGTCAGCCCCTCCCCCGTGGCGTACGGGCCCTGGGCGAGGAAGACCATGACGGTCCCGAGACCCAGTGCGGCGAACCCCGCCCAGGCGATGAGCCGGCCGCGGCGGTCCCCCGCCCCGGCGGGCCAGAGCACGACGAGGAAGACGGCGCCCCCGAGCACGAGCGCCAGGCCCAGGAACGCGAGACCACGCCCGACGGCGTGCACGACGCGCGTCGCCTGGCCGGCCCCGTCGTCGACGGAGGTGAACGAGGCGCTCGGCGCGCCCACGCTGAACCGGACGGCTCCGGAGACGGCGTGTGAGTCGGCGGAGACGACGCGCCACGCGACCGTGTACGTGCCTTTGCCCAAGCTGACGGGGAGGTCCGCCGCGGCGGTGTTCGCCTTGCCGTCCGCGTGGCCGGGAGCGCCGATGCTGACCCGGTCGCCGGCCGGGTCGAGCAGCTGGATCGACTGCGGAGTCAGCGTCACCGCCTCGTTGAAGCGAAGCCGCACCTGCCGCGGAGGAGCCGCGACGACCGCGTTGTCGATGGGCGACGACTCGAGAAGCTCGGCGTGCGCGTAGGCGGGGCGGATTTCCGCGCCGAAGGTCACCTCGACGCCCAGACCGCCCACGACGAACGCCACGATGACCAGGAGTCGGAGGGTGCCACTGCGTCTCACCGGGCGACCATACCGGTCAGTACGGGCATCAAGCCGTACCCGTCGCCGGCGCCTGGCCCGACAGACCCGCCGGCGCTGCGCGCCGGCGGGTCATCTTTCGTGATGTCACTTGTCGCAGGAGTTCCAGCAGATCGTCTTGTCGGGCTTGCCGGCCAGCTTGCCGTCGTAGTGCAGGACGTCGACGCCACGGTTGTAGTCCGCGACGTAGACATAGCCGTTGTGCCAGTAGGCGGCCGAGGCCGACCCGGCGGTCACGTTGGCGTCGCCGGACGGGATACGGAAGTAGCCCACCTGCTTCGGGTGCTTCGGGTCGGACACGTCGATGAAGCGCGTGCCCTGTGCGTACCACCCTTGCGCGATGATGTTGCCGTTCACCGTGAACCAGTGCGCGGAACAGCTGGCGGTCGTCGTGGCCGAGCCCTCCTGGCCCCAGGCCGTCCAGCTGCTGACCAGGTTGAGCCGGAACGGATTCTCTGGAGTGGACTTCCAGCTCTCGCCGTTGTAACTGCCCTTGGTCGAGGCGATCATGAGATCACCGGCCTCGGAGCAGGTACGGATGTCCTCTTCGGTGATGTAGAGCAGCTCGCCCTTGTCGTACTTACCGAGCTTCTCGGTGTTGTGGTACGAGTTGTGGTCGAAGTACGACACCGGCTCCGGGTCCACGACCGTGCCACCCGCGTACGGCACGGGGTCGGTCGCGGTCGCGGTGCGCTTGACCTTCTTGACCGGGTCGTAGTGGCGGCCCCGGGTCCAGTAGCCACGCACGCCGCCGGCACCGGAGGTCCACGCGACGCCGTTCTTGTCGACGTCGACGCTGTGCACGTAGTCGGTCAGCTGGTCGAACCGGTTGAGGTCCAAAGCCGTCTGGAACGTGTGCGGGTGGTCGATGTCGCGGACATCGGTGACCCAGACCGGCACGCCGTGCCAGCTGGGGTCGTTACCCGCGGTGCCCGTGTTGTAGGGCCCCACCGACCACAGGTAGTCGCAGTCGTTGATGCAGGTGGCCGTGTGGCCCGCCGGCACGGACTGGAACGTGACGATCCGCGGCTTCCACGGGTTCTTCACGTCGATGATGTAGAAGCCCGACTGGCCGGTGGTGAGGGTGCCGCCGAAGCCCCGCGGGTCGCGGGTCATGAAGATCAGCTTGCGCTTCGCGTCGACGGTGAGGTTCTCGCCCTCCCAGAACCGGTCCTGGGTGTCACCCGGACGGCGCAGCTGGGCGGCCGTGACCTTCCCGACGAGAGCCGGGTGCTTCCGGTCCTTGAGCGACCAGATCGCCAGGCCACCGGTGCCGTTGGCGAACATGAAGTCGCCGTAGTTCTTGTAGTCGATGAAGTTCAGCGCCGCGTAGCCGCTGACACCCTTGACGTTGTCGACGAAGGTGACGTCACCCGCGACCGCGTTCGTGGGCACGTTGTGCTGGTCGTCAAGGACAGGGCCGGTGCCGCCGTGCCCGTGCCCCGACGTGCCGGAGGACGGACTGAGCGGGGCGTCGGCGAACGCCGACGTCATGCTCGGCAACTGCAGTGTCGCAGCCGCCACGATTGCGGCCACACCGGCCGCAAGCGATTTCATTCTCAATGCATACTCCTGAACGCTCACATGCAGACGGAGGGAACCTGCGGACAACGACCGGCCGGGCTGACTCCTCCCCTCTGTGAATCGGGATGGGCCGATGACCTGGATACCGACGCGTCTGGGGAGAGCGGGCCGTCTCGCAGGACTACCGGCGTCCTCCTCCCGTCGATCAGGCAGGCGGTAGGTACCGCGGTCGCTGCGCAGTCAGACAATAATGATCATTTCGGTCATTGTCATCGAACAGCTGTCGAAGCCAACGACCCGGCGACATGACAGACGTCGAAAGCCCGTGGCCACCGCGGATGAAGTCACGGTGAAGATCCGCCCGCCCCGTCGGAACGGCTTTCGCCGCCGCCCGCATGGGCGCAGGCCATCGGCTCGTGACGGACAGGCTCCGAGGCCGGCCGTGGGGGCGGCGACCCGCGTTCACCAGCCGACGGCGCTGCCGTCCTTGCGGTGGTCGGAGGCTGCCCGGTAGACCCCGTTGACCGGGGAGTCGGCGGACCTGCCGGTCGTGGCGGGCCAGTCCCCGCTCTTCTCCGGATCGAACACGATCGCTTGATATCCACCCATGGTGTCGAAGGCCGACTTCTGTACCTTGTGCCCCATCGCCGAAAGCTGCTTTCCCACCAGGTCGAACAGCGCGGATTCGAGCTGGAGGGTGTCGCTGGCCTGGCTGTGGCCGAAGCGCGCCGCGTCGACGACCGCCTGCGGGTTCATGCCCAGGTCGACCAGGTTGACGATCTCGGTGGCCTGCGCCTGGGCCTGTTCGCTGCCCCCCATGTTCCCGAATGACAGCACAGGGCGCCCGTCCTTCATGACGAACGCGGGGATGAGCGTGTGGAAGGGACGCTTGCGCGGGGCGACGACGTTCGGCGAGGACGGGTCGAGCGAGAACAATGCCGCGCGGTCCTGGAGGAGGAACCCGTAGCCGGGCACCGTGAGCCCCGAACCGAACGTGTCGTAGACGCTGTAGATGAACGAGACCATGTTGCCCCACCGGTCGGCCGTGGTGAGATAGACGGTTCCCGACGTGTTCGACGCCTTGGTGCGGGGCGGTGTGGCGCGGTGCGGGTCGATCTTCTTGCACTGGGCTGTCGCGTACTCCTTGGACAGGAGCCGGTCGAGCGGGACGGACGTGAACCTCGGGTCTCCGTTGTAGGTGTTGAGGTCGTCGAAGGCGAGCTTCTTGGCTTCGACCAGCAGATGCCAGAAGACCGGTGAACGCGGGCCCAGTTCGGCGAGCTCCAGGCCGTGGACGGGGCCGCACTGCTGGAGGATGTTGAGCATCTCCAGCGCGGCGAAGCCCTGGGTGTTCGGGGGGAGCTCGTACATTCGTAACCGCGGTAGTCGATGCTGATGGGCTCCACCCACTCCGCGTGGAACCCCGCCAGGTCCGCCGCGGTCATCGCGCCGTTCAGCTTCTTGATCTTGGCCACGATGGCGTCGGCGATCTCGCCCTTGTAGTAGGCGTCCCGGCCCTTGCGCTGCAGTACGCGGAAGGCGTGCGCGAGATCCGGGTTGCGGAAGATGCCGTACAGGGGCGGGGGTTTGCCGCCGGGCAGGTAGACCCGCACCGAGTCCGGGTCGGCCCGCAGCGCCTCCACGCCGCTCTCCCAGTCGCTGTGGATCCGTTCGGTGACCCCGAAGCCCTGCTCGGCGAGCTGCGCGGCGGGTTCCAGTACGACGTCGAAGCCCCGGGTGCCGAACCGTTTCAGCAGTTGGTGCCAGCCCTCGACCGCGCCGGGCACGCTCACGCTGTCGACACCGCGCCCGGGCATCCCGGTCTTCTCGTCATAACCGCGGGCGTGGAAGTAGTCGAGGGTCCATGCCTTCGGCGACCAGCCGCTGGAGTTCAACCCGAACAGTTTCCGGTCCTTCGCGGAGTAGTAGATGGCGAACATGTCGCCGCCCAGCCCCGCACTCTCCGGCTCCACCAGTCCGAGAACGGCCGCGGCGGCACCGCGGCGTCCGCAGCGTTCCCGCCGTCCTGCAGGATGCGCAGACCCGCCTGCGCGGCGATGGGCTGGCTGGTCGCCACAACGCCGTGCCGCGCGACGACCTCCGATCGGGTCTGGCTCAGCCAGTTGCTCGCGCGGTCCCCGCGTACCGCCGTGATGCGGGCACCCGGGTCGGGTATCGAGGCCGTGGGCCTTCCGAACGGCGTCGGACTCGGGCCCGCGGCACCGGCGGCGGCCGACGGAGCGCCGGACGCGCTCGCCACTCCTGGAATCACCGTGTTCCCCAGCGCGACCGCACCCACCGCCGCACCGCTGACCTTGAGGAACGCGCGCCGCGACGTCTCACCGGATGAACTCTCGGACATCGATGATTCCTTTCCGAGCGACCTGTCTTGAGCACACGAATGGGCCCCACCACGGGTCGGTACGAACGGAACATAGATCGTTTCTAAACGCCTGACAAGGGTCGATCACGTCTCGCCGCATTACGCCCGAACGGCGGCTCCAGTCCGTGCTGGCGCCATCGTCGCGGTCAGCCCTCCGGCTCTGTCGGAACCGGCGCCGCGTCGACATCGCCCCTAACTTAGGGGCCTGTTCAACATTCCCGGCCAAAGCGGGAAAGGCAATTGGAGATCTCTTGCTGCGCGATATCTCCAGTGCGCTGCGCTGAATGCTGCCGATAGTTCGTAAGTCGAAAGCCTAGGCAGGCTCATGCGGGCGTCAGCCGGGCGAGCCGCCCTCGGCCCGCAGGTGCCGAACCCCTCGGGGGGTGAGGAGCTTGCGCACCAGGCCGAGCAGCGTATCCGCGACGAGGGCGAGCACCGCGACCCACAGGGCCGCCGCGATCACGCCGGAAAGCCCGTAGGCCACCTGATTGAGGATGATGTCGCCGAGTCCCCCGCCGCCGGCGACGGCGGCCAGCGACGCGCTGGAGATCACGTACACGACCGCGATGCGGATACCGGTGAACAGCACGGGCAGCGCGAGGGGTAGTTCGATGCGGAACAGGACCTGCCGAGGGGTGAGACCCATGCCGCGGGCCGCCCGCACAAGGTCGGAGTCCACCTGCTCCACGGAGAGGTAGGCGTTGGTGAGGATGGGCGGCACCGCCATGATCGTCAGCGCGACGAGGACATTGACGAATCCGATGCCGAGCAGGCCGAGGAAGATGGCGATGAGCGCCAGGCTGGGCAGCGCACGCCCCACGTTGGAGACGCTGATCGCGATGAACGCTCCTCTGCGCCGATGGCCGAGCCAGATGCCCAGCGGTGCGGCGATGATCAGCGCGACCGCGAAGGCGGCCGCGGAGAGCACGAGATGGCTCCAGGCCTTGCCGAGCAGCAGGCCGGGATGTCCGGCCATGAACGTGAAGCTGTCGAGGAATGTGTTCATCAGACGGCCCTACGAGTGCGAGCCCACGGGGTGAGCAGGCGGCCAAGGGCGACGATCAGACCGTCCGCGACGAGCGCGAGCGCGACGGCGAGGGCGCCGGCAGCTATGAACTGGGTGTTGAAGGGCGACTGCAGACCCTGCAGGATCGGTGACCCGAGGCCCTGGTCGACGATGAATGCCGCGATCTCGACCGTGCTGATCGTCGTGACCGTCGCGATCCGCAGACCGCTGAGGATCGACGGCAGAGCCAAGGGCAGTTCGATCCGCAGCAGGATCTGCCTGCGGGTCAGCCCCATCCCCTCCCCGACCCGCCGGACGTCGGCGGGCACCTCCCGAAGGCCGGTAAGGGTGTTCTTGAACAGCACCATGAGTGTGTAGGCCACCAACGCGATCTCGACGGTGAGCACGGACACGCCGGTGCCCGGCACGAGCAGCTCGAACAGCGCCAACGGCGGAATCGTGTAGAGGAACGCCGTGAGGCCGCTGACCGGCCGCTCCAGCCAGCCCCTGAAATGCGCCAGCAGCGCCGCCGCGAAGGCGAGGACGAAGCCAATGCCGACGGCCATGACGGTGAGCCGGATGTGCTCGACCAGGGCGGGCCAGAACACGCTCGTCCAGTTCGCCGTGAACCAGTCGGTGCAGAAGAACCCGTTGTTCTCGACGCAGCGACTGACCCCGCCGAAGTCGGGGATCACCGGATGAGGTGCGGCGATCAGGGCACCGCTGATCATGCCACTTCCCCCTCGGCTGAGGCTGAGAGGGAGGCGGCTGGGCCGGCGTCCGGCTCTTCCACCTTGCCCGGCGCCGGCCTGCCGGCCTCCACCCGGATCAGGTCGAGGGTCACGGTGCCGATAACGCGCCCGTCCGCGTCTGCGACCGGCAGCCGGTCCGATCCGGACGCCATGAGCGCGGAAAGGGCGGTGTGGAGTGTTTCCGCGGCGGCGAGCGGCGCCGCCTCGACGTCGCGCGCAGCGTCCGCGGGGTCCAGCGGAAGATCGCCGAGACGCCGCAGGGTGAGCGCCTTGAGCCCCCGGTCGGTACCCACGAAGCGGGCGACGAAGTCGTCGGCGGGGGCCGTGAGGATCCGCGCGGGGCTGTCGTACTGCACCAGGTGGCCGCCCTGACGGAGAATCGCGATGCGATCCCCCATCTTGACCGCCTCGTCCATGTCATGGCTGACGAAGAGGGTGGTCTTGCGGACCTGCTCGTGCAGCCGCAGGAACTCGTCCTGCATGTGCGCGCGGGTGATCGGGTCGAGCGCACCGAACGGTTCGTCCATGAGCATGACCGGTGGATCCGCGGCGAGGGCCCGGGCGATTCCCACTCGCTGCCGCTGCCCACCCGACAGCTGAGCCGGGTAGCGGCCACCGTACTCCCCCGGTGGGAGCCCGACGAGATCGAGCAGTTCGCGTACGCGGTCGCGGATGCGGTCGCGTTTCCAGCCGAGGACCTGCGGCACGGTGGCCACGTTCTCCTCGATGGTCATGTGCGGGAACAGGCCGATCTGCTGGATGACATAGCCGATGCGGCGGCGCAGGCCGGTCGGCTCCTGCTCGCGAACGCTGACGCCGTCGATGCGGATGTCGCCCGAGGTCAGCTCGACCAGACGGTTCACCATGGTCAGAGCGGTCGTCTTGCCGCTTCCGGACGGACCGAGCAGTACGCAGATCTGTCCGGCCGGGACCGTCATCGACAGCCCGTCCACAGCAGGAACAGGGGCACCCTTGTAGGCCTTGGTCGCCTGGTCAAAGACGATCTCAGCCGCGCTCTGCCCTTGGTTTCCCATCCAGGTCCTCTCCATTCGCGCATCCGTTGGTCGGCGAGACGCCGAAAGCTCAGGTCAGATGGTTGGCCACCAGGAACCGGCGGGCCACCTCGGCCGGACTCAGGCGCTTGATCGCGACGGCCTCGTTGAGCGCCTGCATCGCGGGCTCGGTGAGCAGCGCGTCGACCTGGTCGAGCGGCCCGGTCAGCCGGGCTCCGTACTGTTCCACCAGCTGCCGGCGGATGACCGGCGCCACGTTCTGAAAACCGAACACGTGCTTGTCGTCGTCAAGAATCGTGAAGTCGTAGTGGCGCAGCTGCGGATCGGTGGTGAACACGTCGGCGGCCTGCACTCTGCCGCTCTGCAGCGCCGGATACTGCAGGCCGATGTTCAGCGGCCGCACCTTCATCCGGTGCAATCCATAGGCCTTGACGATCGCGTCATAGCCGAGCGGACCGGTGATGTTGTCCGGATACTCCGCGTACGAGATGTCACCGAGCCGCGTCAGGTCGGCGATGGTTCGCAGGTTGTGCTGCCGGGCGTCCGCAGTGCGTACGGCCACGGCGTTGCGGTTCTGAAACGGCGTCGACGCGAGCAGGCTCAGCCCACGGGTCTCCTCGAAGCGCTTGGCCGCGATGTAGGTACCCTCGGCGGTGTCCGGCAGTTTCTGCGCGGTCGCGAGCGTCTGGAGGATCACGCCGGTGTACTCCGGGTACACATCGATCTCGCGGCTCCGGACGGCCCGGTCGATGAGGGTGGCGCTGCCGACGTTCGACTTGAGCGCCACCCGGAAGCCCCGGGCGGTCAGCACCTGGGCGTACAGCTCCCCCATCACCCACGACTCGGTGAACTCCTTGGAGCCGATGGTGATCGTGGGCCCGCTACCGGCGACCGACCGCGCGGAGGCGGCGACGGAGGCACCCGCCGCGACGAGCAGCCCGCCGGTGAGCAGGGTCCGGCGCCTCATCAGACTCCCCTCCGCGGGACGGCGGCGTTCCAGGTCCGGTGGAAGACACGCTCGTCTCCCTCGTAGGCGGTGAGGCTGTTGCTCACCGAGAACGTGGTGGCGTCGCCGGTCATCCGGCTGTAGGTGACAACGCGGGTGCGCCACTCACCGCGGCCGATCTCCTCGGTACGTTCGCATTCCACAAGAGCCGACGTCGGGTCCCCCTCGGTCAGTGTGAACCGGTCGACCGAGTCCGCCCGCCGGTACTGACCGTCGGTCAGGTCGGTGAAGCGGCTCTCGTCGCCCCGCAGGGTGATCTGGATCCGGCCCGTCACGAGGTCGTGCTCGACCGTACGCTCGGAGGTCCCCGGGTCCTGCCGGATCGGAGCGGGCGGGTCGGCGAGAGGCGGCCCGTACGGGCGCAGCTCCGTATCCTCGGACCGGCCGGGACGTTCGGGCAGATGGAGGGCCGAGGGCCCGCCGGGGATCAGGGTGACGGTGACGGGTTCGGGGGACGGCCATGCGAGCGGCCAGTACGCCGCCGACACCGACACCCGGATCCGGTGTCCGGGGGCGAAGGCATGCGCGGTAGCGACCAACGACACCGTCACGTCGTAGGCCTGGCCGGGCCGCAGCGGCCGGGATTGTTCGTGCCCGTCGCGGTGGGTGAGGTTGAGCAGTCCCCGCGTGACCAGCCGCGAGGAGCCGTCCGGCGCCACGTCGCACAGCCGGACGGAGAGCAGGGCGGCGGGCCGGTCGGCGGCGACCCGCAGGGTGATCGAGGGGACGCCGAGGATCTCCACTCGCTCGTCCAGCGGAGCCGATGTGAACGTGTGGGACAGTCCGTCATCGGCGCCCTGCGGGGAGAACTGCCCGGCGGCGTCGCCGAACTGCAACCAGCTTCCGCCGTACGTGCCGATCGTGCGAAGGCTGGAAAGCGGAACCTCCGAGTCCCTGAGCGGGTCGGCGCCGGCCGCCGGGCCGAGGCTCCCGCCGGCGAGCGGGTACTCGCCTCCGATGAGGCGCGGCGACGGCCAGGCGTCCTCGGCGACCCACCGCCCAGGCCGTTCGTCGACATCGGCACCGGGCGGCGCCCATTCGGGCATCCATGCGCGCAGTGCCGGCTCGTTCATCACTCCCGTGTCGCGGCCCCGCAGCCACTGATCGAACCAGCGGATGACCTCGGCGTGAAAGTCGATGGCCGGTCCCGGCAGGCCCTGGTGCGGGTAGGTGTGCGCCCATGGCCCGATGAGCCCGCGCGCGGGGGCGTTCAGTCCTTCGAGCAGACGCAGCACCGCGCCGCAGTAGGAGTCGTACCAGCCGCCGACCGCGAAGACGGCGGCCTCGATCGCGCCGGGGTCCTCGCAGACCGAGCCGTGCTTCCAGTACGCGTCACGCTCCTGGTGGGCGAGCCACTCCTCGGCGTACGCCGGAGTGTCGGCCATTCGCCGCAGCCACTGCTCCCGCCAGCCGTCGCCGACGATGGCCGGATCCGGTGGGCGGGCGTTGAACGCGAGCATGGTCGACGCCCACGGCAGCATCTCCGAGGCGATCAGTGCGCCACCGGTGTAGTGAACGTCGTCGGCGTAACGGTCGTCGGTCGAACAGACCGTGACGATGGCCTTCAGCGCGGGCGGCCGCAGCGCGGCGATCTGCAGGCCGTTGAAGCCACCCCACGACTTTCCGATCATTCCGACGTTTCCGTCAGACCACGGCTGCTTCGACAGCCAGTCGATGACTTCGACCCCATCGGAGAGTTCGAGCGCGGCGTACTCGTCCTGCATCTGGCCGTCAGAGTCTCCACTGCCGCGCAGGTCGACCCGGACGGAGACGTACCCGGCACGTGCGAAGTGCGCGTGGAGGCTGTTGTCTCGGACAGCGGTGGAGTCGTTCTTGCGATAAGGGATGTACTCGAGAACGACCGGACATGGCCGGTGATCGGCGTCGGCCGGCATCCAGATCCGCGCGGCGAGCCGCGTGCCGTCCTCCATCGGAATCCACACGTGCCGGAGAACCCGGATCATAGGTGCGCTGTCCGCCGTGGCGTTCGAGTCTGACACCTACCGGACCTTCCGTCAGCCGGATCAAGCTTGGGACATTCGGACCATGTTCTCAGCTATATCCAGACAGACCCAAATCGAAGTCCGACCGAGGCCGGACTGCCGCTTAACGCTGCAGCGAGCGGCTCGCTCCCGG
>DASQPY010000224.1:0-4219 GCA_035643735.1 Actinoallomurus sp.
AGCCAGGGCACGCTGGACCTGCGGATCCTGGCCGCGGGAGCGGCCGCCGCGCCGCGCTTCATGGGCGTGCTCACCCTGCCGGACTCCCCCATCAGGCAGGCCAAGGACCTCGAGGGCAGGACGGTGGCGGTCAACATCCGCAACAACATCCAGTCGCTGTCCCTCAACGCGATCCTGCGGGCGGAACACGTCGACCCGGCGAAGGTGAAGTACCGGGCGATACCGTTCCCGCAGATGGGCGCGGCGCTGCAGAAGGGGCAGGTCGACGCGGTGCACACCGCCGAGCCCTTCGGCACCGACCTGGCGCGCAAGCTGGGCGCCAAGATGGTCGTCGACGGCGGAAGCGGCCCGGCCGTGAGCGGACTGCCGGTCAGCGGCTATCTCTCGACCCAGCGGTTCACCGACAAGTACCCGAAGACGGCGGCGGCCTTCCAGCGCGCGATCCAGAAGGCGCAGCAGCTCGCGACGGGCGACCGCAAGCAGGTCGACCAGGTGCTGCCGGCCTACGCGCACCTGGACGCCGCGACGGCGTCCGCGCTGAACCTTCCCGCCTTCCCGGCGTCGCTCGACCCGGCGCGGCTCCAGCACCTGGCCGACCTCATGCTCCAGGACGGGCTGCTGAAGCAGAAGATCGACGTCAGGAGTCTGGTGTTCGCGGTACAGCCACAGTGATCCTGGAGGACCCGCCCGCACAGTCCGGCGAACGCCCCGCCCTGACACGTACGGGCCGGTGGGTACGGGGCGCCGCCGGGCTGGCGATCCTCGCGGCGGCGAGCGAGATCCTCGGCCGGGCGGGCATCGTCGACCGGGACTATCTTCCACCGGCCTCGGCGGTCCTCGCCCGTTCGGCAGGCCTTCTGGGCGACGCCGAGTTCCTCTCGGGCGTCTGGAGCACCGTACGGGCCTGGGCCATCGGCCTGGCGATCGCGGTCGGGGGCGGAGTCACGCTCGGCCTGGTGCTGGGCAGCGTTCCGGTCCTCAACACGGCGGTCCGGGCCATCGTGGAGTTTCTGCGGCCGATCCCCTCCGTCGCGCTCATCCCGCTCGTCAGCCTCATTCTGGGCACCGGGCTGCGGACCGAGGCCACGCTCATCGTCTACGCCGCGACCTGGCCCGTACTGTTCAACACGATCTACGGGCTCCAGGACGTCGATCCGGTGGCCAAGGACACGCTGCGCGCGTTCGGTTTCAGCAGGCTCTCGGTGACCTGGCTCGTCTCCCTGCCCTCGGCGGCGCCGTTCATCGCCACCGGGATACGGCTGGCCGCCGCCATCGCGCTGATCCTGGCCGTGGGCACCGAGATCCTGTCCGGCTTCGGGCAGGGCCTGGGCGTCTTCATCGCCCAGGCCCAGCAGACGATCGACGGCACCACGGACGTGCTGGCCGGCACTGTGTGGGCGGGCGTGCTCGGCCTGGTCATCAACGCCGCGCTGGTCCTGGGGGAACGACGGCTGTTCCACTGGCACGTCTCCCAGACGAGTGATCGGTCATGAGCGCGGGAACCGGCGGTCGTACGGTGGTCCGGCTGGGCGCGGGGGTTCTGCACCGCTGGCTGGCGCTCGCGGTCGTCGTCGCCGCCTGGGAGGTGGGCACGCGGGCGGCGCACAGCCCGTTCTTTCCGGCCCCGTCGAGGATCACGTCGCGGATGTACCACCTGTGGTTCTCGGGGCCTGCCACGCGCCTGTTCCTGACCGCCGACGCGACCTCCAACGTCGTGCCGAGCCTGCTGCGCATGGCGACCGGGCTGGCGGTCTCCCTGGTCGCGGGCGTGGGGCTCGGGCTCGTTCTCGGAAGGTCCGAGCGGGTGTTCGCCTATGTCGATCCGGCGTTCCAGTTCGCCCGCGTGATCCCGCCGCCCACGCTGGTGCCCGTCTTCATCGTGGTGTTCAAGCTCGGCACGCAGATGCAGATCGCCGCCATCATCTTCAGCGCGATCTGGCCCATCCTGCTGAACACGACGGACGGCGCACGCTCGGTCGACCGGTTGCAGATGGAGACCGCCCGGGTGTACAAGCTGTCGGCGGCCGACCGTGTCCTGAAGATCATCTTTCCGGCGACGCTGCCGAAGATCTTCGCCGGGCTGCGTCTGTCCCTGTCGCTGTCGCTCATCCTCATGGTCTTCTCCGAGCTCCTGCCGGGGACGGCCAACGGAATCGGCTTCGAGCTCACGGACGCGCAGAGCCGCTCCGATCTGCCGACCGTGTGGGCGGCCATCGTCCTGCTCGGAATCCTCGGATATGTGCTGAACGCCATCCTGCTCGCGGTGGAACGACGGGTGCTGGCCTGGCACCGGGGCTCTCGCGGCACCGACGCATGACGGGATCCTCCTACCCATGACGGACTCAGATCGCCAGGTGAGCACGATGCTCTCGATCCGTGAGGTCGGTCACTCCTACGCTGGCCACGTCGCACTACGGGACGTGAACCTCGAGGTCGCCCGGGGTGAGCTGGTGAGCATCGTGGGCCCGTCCGGATGCGGCAAGTCCACCCTGCTCCGGTGCGTCGCCGGGCTGATGCGCCCTGGCCAGGGGCGTGTCGTCGTGGGCGGCGCCGAGGTCTCCGACGTGCCGGACGACCTCGGCGTGGTGTTCCAGGACTACAGCCGCTCGCTGCTCCCCTGGCTGAACGTACGCGACAACGTGGCCCTGCCCCTGCGCCGTCGTGGGGCTCCGAAGGAGGAACGGCGGGCCGCCGCCGCGCGGGCCCTGGACGCGGTCGGCCTGTCCGCGTCGGCGCGGCGGTACCCCTGGCAGCTGTCCGGCGGCATGCAGCAGCGCGTGTCCATCGCTCGCGCGCTGGCCTTCCGGCCGTCGCTGCTGCTGATGGACGAGCCGTTCGGCTCGGTCGACGCCCAGACCCGTGAGGAGCTGGAGGACCTGCTCCTGCGGATACGGGGGGAGGGCATGACGATCCTGTTCGTGACCCACGACATCGACGAGAGCGTCTATGTCGGCGACCGGGTGGCGGTACTGAGCCGCGCTCCGGGAACGGTGATCGCCGACCTGCCCGTGGACCTGCCGGTGGAGCGCGACCAGATCACGACGAGGGAACTCCGGGAGTTCGTCCGCCTGCGAGCCGAGGTCGGCCGCCTCGTACGCGACGGCGCCCCCTGAACCCGTCGTTTCACCCGCCCGGCACTCCTGCGCCGGCGCCTGACGCACCGCCACCCCGCACCTCGCCCGCCCGAACCCGGCCACCGTGCCTCACTCCTGCACCAGGTCGACCACCACAGCCACGCCGCACCGCACCCGCAACCGCACCCCGCCGGCCCGCCCGGGCACGGTCTCTTGCCCTCAGCCCCTACTCACTTCGCGTCCGCGTAGCACTTCACCGCGACCGCGCCGAGCGGGAAGCGGACCGGTGTGTCGCCGAAGACGAGGTGCCGCGCCTCTTCGGCGGACTCGCCGATCGCGGTCGTCACCGCGTCGGTGAGCTCCTCCGGCGCGTGCACGACCACCTCGTCGTGCTGGAAGAACACCAACCGCGGGGCCTTTTCGGCGGGGCCGTCGGCGGCGAGCGCGGTGAGGCGGCGGCGCAGTGCGGCCAGGAGGACCAGTGCCCAGTCGGCGGCGCTGGCCTGTACGACGAAGTTGCGGGTGAACCGGCCACGGCTGCGCACCGCGGCGCGGCCCTCGTCCTGTACGGCAAGGTCGCGCCAGGCCGCTGAGGGCGGCGGGCAGGTGCGGCCGAGCCTTGAGCGCACCAGCTTGCCCGCCTCGCCCGCCCGGGCCGCCGCCTCGACGTACTCGTAGGCGTCCGGGAAGCGCCGGCGCATGATCGCGAGCAACTGTGGCGCCTCGCCGCTGGACCCGCCGTACATCGCCGACAGCAGTGCGATCTTCGCCTTGGCGCGCTCGCCGCCGAACGCGCCGGCCAGCGCGGCGTACAGGTCGGTCTCACCCGCCGCGGCCGCGAACGCCCGGTCGCCGGCCAGCGCGGCGAGCACTCTGGGCTCGAGCTGGGCCGCGTCGGCGACGACGAGTGTCCAGCCCGGATCGGCCACGACGGCTCGGCGGAGCACCTTCGGGATCTGCAGCGCTCCGCCGCCGCTGGTGGCCCAGCGTCCCGACACGACGCCGCCGACGACGTACTCCGGCCGGAACCGCCCGCCGCGCACCCAGGTGTCGAGCCATGACCAGCCGTGCGCGACGTAGAGTCTGGCCAGCTCCTTGTATTCGAGGAGCAGCCCGGCCGCGGGGTGCTCGACCTCCCGCAGCAC
>DASQPY010000225.1:0-5233 GCA_035643735.1 Actinoallomurus sp.
CACGCCGGCGCGTTCCAGCACGGGCGGGAGCGGCGGCGCGGACCGGCGTCCGAGGGCCCGGATCCGGGCGATCAGCTCGGCGAAGGCGAACGGCTTCGCGAGATAGTCGTCGGCCCCGATGGACAGGCCCTCCACCTTGTCATCGAGCTCGCCCGCCGCCGTCAGCATGAGGACGCGAACGGTGGCCCCGTCGGCGACGAGCCGCCTGCACACCTCGTCGCCGTGCACCCTCGGCAGGTCACGGTCGAGCACGACCACGTCGTAGTCGTTGACGCTGGTCCGCTCCAGCGCGGCGGCGCCGTCGTACGCGACGTCGACGGCCATCGCCTCGCGCCGTAGCCCGGTGGCGATGGTGTCCGCGAGCACGCGCTCGTCCTCGACGACCAGGACTCTCACCTGTATCCACCCCCTAGGAAAGCCGCGCGCTGGACCGGCGCTATCAGTTATGTCACACCGGGCGTAAGTGTCCGATAAGCGTGTCCAGGGTATTCGCAGGTTTAGCGGCGACCATGCCATGGGTAGACCGCACTTCACCTCTTGCAGGAAGGGAGACCGTGTGGGCGAGTTGACGACGACGATCCACCAGCGTCTGACGGACGCGTACGAGTCGCTTCGGGTGGCCCACGACACCGGTGATGATCTTTTGGTCGAGGCTCAGCGTGCCGAGATCGATGATCTGCGCCGGACGGCGGCCAGCCACGGCATTGACGTTCCGCGCTGCGCCTGACGGCGCCGCGCGGGACACCCGACGGTAAGCGATCACGGCGAGCCAGACTTGTGAGCGGCCCCGCACCGGTACCGGTGCGGGGCCGTCGCTTGCAGGGCCGCTCTAAGTCAGCCGGCCGGTCAGTCGCGTTCGGGGGCGAGGGGGGCGAGCAGGTCGTGCAGCGGGCCGTACAGTCCCGGGCCGGCCGAGATCGTCAGCTCCGCGCTCGCGGGGCGGCCGTGCAGTCCGCCGATGCTCCCTCCGGCCTCCTGCACGATCAGTCCGCCGGCGGCGATGTCCCACGGCTGCGGTCCCCGCTCGAAGTAGCCGTCGACGCGCCCCGACGCCACCGAGCAGAGGTCGACCGCGGCCGAACCCCCGCGCCGGATGTCGCGGACCCGGGGCAGCACGCCCAGCAGCACCTCCGCCTGGCGGGCGCGGCGCTGGGCGAAGTAGCCGAAGCCGGTGGCGATGAGGGCACGCTCCAGCGGAACCCCGGAGTTGCAGCGGAGCTTCTCGGTCGAGCCGTCGCGGTGCACGAGGTAGGCGCCCTCTCCGCGCGCGGCGGTGTACAGCTCGCCGCGCGTCGGCACGGCCACCACCCCGGCGACCACCTCGCCGTCGACCTCGGCCGCGATGCTCACCGCCCAGTCCGGCAGGCCGTACAGGTAGTTGACCGTGCCGTCGATCGGGTCGATGATCCAGCGCACCCCGCTGACCCCGGCGGCCTCGCCGCCCTCCTCGCCCAGGAAGGCGTCGCCCGGCCGCGAGGCGCGGATCCGCTCGATGATGAGCTTCTCCGCCGCCTGGTCCATCTCGGTGACCACGTCGGTGGGGCTGGACTTGGTCGCGGCGACGCGTACGTCGGCCGGGCGCTTGTCGATGAGCATGACGCCGGCGACGTCCGCCGTGCTGATCGCGAGTTCGAGCAGGTCGTGCACGTCGCCCCCTGTTGACGGTCGCTTACGCGGGCGCCCGGCCTGCGCGCCCCCCTGGAGGTGTGAGGTCACTTCGGTCCGCGGCAGCAGGTGCCGGCGCACGTGTCGGGGCGCGGCCCCAGGGCGCCGAGCGCGGGGCGTGCGGTCCCGTCGCGTTCGAGGATCAGCTCGCGGACCATCGCCACGAACCTCGGGTGGGTGCCCGGGGTGGCCGCACGCTCGATCCGGAGCCCGAGGCGCCCGGCCAGCTCGGCCGCCTCCACGTCGAGGTCGTACTTGACCTCCATGTGGTCGGACACGAACCCGATCGGCACGATCACCGCCGCTTTCGCGCCGTCGCTGACGATCTTCTCCAGATGGTCGCCGACGTCGGGCTCCAGCCAGGGAACGCTCGGCGGGCCGCTGCGGCTCTGGTACACCAGCGCCCACGGCCGGTCGCCCGTCACCGCACCGGCGACGACCCCGGCCACGTCTTTCAGCTCGGCGACGTACAGCTCGCGGCCGGGCTGGGCGATCGGGACGCTGTGCGCGGTGAAGACCAGGCGCGCGTCGTCGCGCAGGTCCGCCGGCAGCCGGTCGTACGCGGCGCGGGTGTTCTCGATCATCGGCTCGACGAAGCCGGGATGGTTGAAGTAGATCCGCAGCTTGTCGATCTCCGGCGCGCCCTCGACCTCGGCGCGCGCCCGGTCGACGTCCTCGAGGTACTGCCGGCAGCAGGAGTAGCCGCTGTAGGCGGAGGTGACGAACGCCGCCGCCCGGCGTACGCCATCGGCCTTCATCCGCCGGAGCGTGTCGGCGAGGAAGGGGTGCCAGTTGCGGTTGCCCCAGTAGACGGGCAGGTCCAGGCCGCCGGCCGCGAAGTCGGCCTCGATCGCGGCCTTGAGGTCGCGGTTCTGCTGGTTGATCGGGCTGGCGCCGCCGAAGTGGTGATAGTGCTCGGCCACGCTCTCCAGCCGCGCCCTGGGCACGCCACGACCACGCGTGACGTTCTCCAGGAACGGCATCACGTCGTCCGGCCCTTCCGGGCCGCCGAACGAGAGCAGGAGCAGCGCGTCGTACCGCATGCCTCCATCAAACCAGCCGGTCGCGCGTGCCCGCTCCACGCCTCACGAGAAACGGCGCGCGTACGCGTGGGCGAGCGACAGGACGCCGTTGACGTAGGACTGTGAGTGGTTGTAGTGCCAGATGGCGTTGGACAGCGAGCTCCCGCCGCGCCCGGCGCCGTTGGCGCACAGGTAGCGGGCGGCGGTGGGCACGGCGTCGAAGGGGTTCATGATGTCGGCCTTGCCGTCACGGTCGCCGTCCACGCCGTACGACCTCCAGGTGGCCGGCATGAACTGCATCGGGCCCATCGCGCCCGCGCTGGACGGGCCGACGTTGCGCCCGTGGCCGCTCTCGATCTGCCCGATGGCGGCGAGCACGGTCCACGAGAGACCGGGGCAGGTGGTCGCCGACTGCTGGTACAGCTCCAGGTAGCTGCCGGCCTTGCCACGGGGTGCGCCCTTCTTGGCCTGTGGCGTGTACTCCTTGTCGTGCAGGTTGATGATCTGGCTCTGCGCGCCGACCGTGCTCCGCAGCTTGGACTGCAGGGAGTTGAGGTCGGCGCCGGGCGCGTTGACGAGGAGCCCGAGGTCGGGCACCAGGCCGATCCGGCGGCCGACCTCGCGGCCGACGAGGACGTTGATGCCGGGCAGGCCGAGCGATCCCGAGCCGCCCATCGTCGCCATCATCTGCGCCTTGCCCTGGATGGGGTACTGCATGCCGGAGCGGAGGCCGAGTTGCTTCTGCACGTCGTCGGAGACGACGAACTGGCTCTTGCCGAGCGCGGACCACAACGCGTTGTCGGTGGCGGTGCCGGGCGGGGTCCAGGAGCGGAACCGGACCGGGTCGACGGCGAACATGTTCGCCTTGCCGCCCTCCAGCCGGACCGCGCCCGCGTCCACGGTGATGACGTCGCGTACGTGCTCGAGATGGGACACGCGGCCGAGCTGTTCCTGGCTCACCGGCCGCCCGGAGATGACGAGGAAGTCCGGCGGTATCACGCGCTTGAGCGCGGACGGCTGCTCGGAGGCGGGCACCACGGAGGTGGCTGGCGGGGTGGCCGAGGCGCCGACCTGGCGTGCCTGGGGATCGGTCTTGGAACCGGAGGTCATGACGTACGCCGCGCCGCTCGCGGCGGTGGCGGCGACCGCCACCGCGATGGCCACGGCCGTTGTCGGAATTCCTCTGCGTATCAAGCGTTTCATCAACCATCCCAACGAATGTGCCCGCACGTTGGTTACCCATAATGGGGCCGGTCCCGGCCACATACCGGATCGGAAACGACAAAGATCGAGCGTAGGCCGCTGAGCCACGCCGCCGGTCCCGTACCGGCCGATGAGCCGCCGAGGCTTGCCGAGGCCTCGACAAACGTGAGTAGATTTCGCCTTATGCCTCCATCGAGCCCCCCGGTGTGGCGGAACTGGGCCGGCAACCAGAGCGCCACCCCCCGCCGCGTCGTCACCCCGCGTTCCACCGACGAGGTCGCCGCCGCCGTGACCGCCGCGGCCGGTGACGACCTGACCGTCCGCATGACGGGCACCGGCCACTCCTTCACCGGCGCCGCCCTCACCGAGGGTGTGCTGCTGCGCCCCGAGGGACTCACCGCACTGCGCGCGGTCGACGCCGAGCGCGGCCTGGTCACCGCCGAGGCGGGCATGACGCTCAAGACGTTCAACGCGCGCCTCGCCCGCGAGGGACTCGCGCTGGCCAACATGGGCGACATCCAGGAACAGACCCTGGCCGGCGCGATCCAGACCGCCACCCACGGCACCGGGCGCGAGGAGGCCGGGCTCGTCTCGCAGGTCGCCGGACTGGAGATGGTGCTCGCCGACGGCAGCACGGTCACCTGCTCCCGCGAGCGCCGCCCGGAGCTCTTCGACGCCGCACGCGCCGGCCTGGGGGCGCTCGGCGTCGTCACCGCGGTCACCTGGCGGACCGTGCCCGCGTTCGTCCTCCGGGCGAGGGAGGAGCCGATGCGGTGGGAGGAGGTGCTGGAGCACCTCGACGAGCTGGCGGCCGGCAACGAGCATTTCGAGTTCTACTGGTGGCCGCACACCGACGGCTGCCTGACCAAGCGCAACAACCGGGTACCCGGCCCGGCCGAGCCGCTGTCGGCGTTCCGGCACTGGCTGGACGATGAGTTCCTGTCCAACTCCGTGTTCGGCGTCACGAACCGGATCGGCTCGCTGCTGCCCGGCGCGATCAAGCCGATCAACGGCGTCTCGGCGCGTGCCCTGGGCGCGCGTACGTACAGCGACCGTTCCGACCGGGTCTTCACCAGTCCGCGGCGCGTCCGCTTCAAGGAGCAGGAGTACGCGATCCCGCGCGAGGAGCTCGCCGGCGCGCTGCGCGAGGTACGGTCGGTCATCGAGCGGAGCGACTGGCGCATCGGCTTCCCGATCGAGGTACGCCTGTTGCCGGCCGAGGACGCGTGGCTGTCGATGGCGTACGGCCGGCAGAGCGCGTTCATCGCCATCCACGTGTTCCACTCATCGGCCCACGAGGAGTACTTCCGGGGGATCGAGGAGGTGCTGACCTCCCTGGGCGG
>DASQPY010000226.1:0-15471 GCA_035643735.1 Actinoallomurus sp.
CCCCGGGCCTCTATCGCAACATCTCCGGGAATGTGGCGTTGGCCTACGGTCTGGTCGCCGCGAGCAGCCGCTCGGGCCTGCCGCTGTTCCTGGGCTCGTACCCGATCACGCCGGCCTCCGACATCCTGCACGAGCTGTCCAAGCACAAGCGGTTCGGGGTCCGTACGTTCCAGGCCGAAGACGAGATCGCCGCCGTCGGCGCCGCCCTGGGCGCGTCGTTCGGCGGGTCGCTGGGCGTCACCACCACCTCCGGGCCCGGGATCTCGCTGAAGAGCGAGACGGTCGCCCTGGGGGTCTCCACCGAGCTGCCGTTGATCGTCATCGACGTGCAGCGCGCGGGTCCCTCCACCGGGATGCCGACCAAGACCGAACAGGCCGACCTGCTCCAGGCCATGTACGGCCGCAACGGTGAGGCACCGGTGCCCGTCCTGGCCCCCTGCACGCCTTCGGACTGTTTCGCGATCGGGATCGAGGCCGCCCGGATCGCGGTGAAGTACCGCACTCCCGTCATCGTCTTGTCCGACGGCTACCTCGCGAACGGTTCCGAGCCCTGGCAGATCCCCGACGTCGACTCCCTGCCCGAGATCACCCCGGGCTTCGCCGAGGCGGTCGACGGCGAGGAGTTCCTGCCGTTCAAACGCGACCCGGACACCCTGGCCCGCCCCTGGGCGGTACCCGGCACACCCGGCCTCGAGCACCGCATCGGCGGCATCGAGAAGGCCGACGGGACGGGGAACATCTCCTACGACCCGGCCAACCACGACCTGATGGTCCGGCTCCGCCAGGCCAAGATCGAGGGCATCGCCCGCGACATCCCGCCGCTCGCGGTCGATGACCCCTCCGGCGCGGCCCGTGTGCTCGTGCTCGGCTGGGGTGGCACCTACGGCGCCATCACCGCCGCGGTACGGCGGATCCGTGCCGGCGGCGGGCAGATCGCCCAGGCCCACCTGCGCCATCTGAACCCGTTCCCCGCCAACATCGAGGAGGTGCTGCGCTCCTATGACAAGGTCGTGGTGCCGGAGATCAACCTCGGCCAGCTCGCACTGTTGCTGCGCGGCCGCTACCTCGTCGATGTGATCGGCTACAACCGCGTCCGCGGTCTGCCCTTCAAGGCCGAAGAACTCCAGGACGTCATTCAGGATGTGATCAGCGCATGAGCGATCCCCTTGCCCTCGTCCCCAAGGACCCCACGCCTCAGACCGCCAAGGACTTCAAGACCGACCAAGAGGTCCGCTGGTGCCCCGGGTGCGGTGACTACGCGATCCTCGCCGCCGTCCAGGGCTTCCTGCCCGAGTTGGGGCTGCGGCGGGAGAACGTCGTGTTCGTCTCCGGGATCGGCTGCTCGTCGCGGTTCCCGTACTACATGAACACCTACGGGTTCCACTCCATCCACGGCCGCGCCCCGGCCATCGCGACGGGTCTGGCCTCCTCCCGCCCGGACCTGTCGGTCTGGGTCGTCACCGGCGACGGCGACGCGCTCTCGATCGGCGGGAACCATCTGATCCACTCGCTGCGCCGCAACGTCAATCTGAAGATCCTGCTGTTCAACAACCGGATCTACGGCCTGACCAAGGGGCAGTACTCCCCGACCTCGGAGGTCGGGAAGATCACCAAGTCCACGCCGATGGGGTCCCTGGACTCGCCGTTCAACCCCATCTCGCTGGCGCTGGGCGCCGAGGCGTCGTTCGTGGCGCGCACCATCGACTCCGACCGCAAGCACCTGCAGTCGGTGCTGCGTGCGGCCGCCCAGCACAACGGCACGTCGCTGGTGGAGATCTACCAGAACTGCAACATCTTCAACGACGACGCCTTCGCCCCGTTGAAGAACCCGCAGCAGCGCGACGACGTGACGGTCCGCCTCGAACACGGCGAGCCGATCATCTTCGGCGCCGACCGCGACAAGGCGCTGCGCCGCACGCCGTCCGGGGCCATCGAGGTCGTCTCCGCCGACGAGCCGGACATCTTGGTGCACGACGCCAAGAGCGAGGACCCGTCGCTGGCGTTCTCGCTGTCCCGGCTGGACTCCCCGACCTTCGCTCACACCCCGATCGGCATCTTCCGCCAGGTCCAGCGGCCGACCTATGACGAGCTCATGCGCGAGCAGCTCGACGAGGCCGTGGCCCAGCAGGGCGCCGGTGACCTCACCGGCCTGCTCGGCAGCGGCGACACCTGGCGCATCGACTGAGCGGCGCGGCCCGGCCCCTCTCGGGGCCGGACCGGTGCGTTTTCGCGGCGGGATCCCGGCCTCGAACGCTCGGGCCAGGCCTGAGCGTCAGCGCAGGTGCTTGATGACCTCGGCGAACGCGGCCATGTGCGGCTCCAGGACGCTGATGTAGCTGACGCCGAACTCCTCGCGGTACCGCAGCAGCCGGTCCGCGATCTCACGCGGCGAGCCGACCAGCACGCCGGGCAGCTGGATGAGCTGGGCGTCGTCGAGGCCGCTGGCCTGACGGATGATCGAAAGGTCGAGTTTCTCCTCGCTCTCGCCCACCGCTGCGACGAACAGGTTCAGCTCGACGTCGTCGAAGCGGTCGCCGGCGGCCTCCCGCAGCACCTGAACCCGGCGGGCGAACGCGTCCTCCGGAGCGAGGTCCTCCGTCATCCCGGCCGCGATGGAGAAGCTGAAGATGTCGGCCTCACGGCCGGCGAGACGCAGCATGCGGTCACCGGCGCCTCCGAGCATGATCGGCGGCTGGGGGTTGCCGGCCTCCGCCGCGAGCAGTGCGCGGGTCTCCGTCACCCGACGCCGCGCGCGTCGAGGTCGTCTTCACCGCCGAGCCGTCCGCGGCTCTGCGGAACGGGACGGCGGACGTCGCGGTGATGTGCGCCGCCACCGACCTGGACGACCTGGGTGAGCTGGAGGTCACCGAGCTGGCGCATGAGACCCCGGTGGTCCTGTTGCCCGCGGGCCACGCGCTGGCCGCACGCGCCGCCGTGACAGCCGCCGAGCTGCACCGCGAGGAGTTCTTCGCGCCGCTGTGCCCGTCCATGCCTCTGGACGAGATCGTGGACCGGGTCGCGATGGGCCGGCTCGTCGTCATCGTGGGAGGCAGTGCCGTCGACCGGCTCGGCGCGGGTGTGGTCGCCGTACCCGTGGCCGACACTCCCGGCACTCGGCTCGTGCTCGCCTGGCCCCGGCACTCGTCCCCGGCCGCCCGCGGCGCGTTCGTCCGCGTGGCGACGGCCACGGCGGCCGAACGCCTGGCCCGTACCGCGGCCTCCTAGGGCTCGGTCAGATGCTGTAACCGCCGTCGACGAGGAGTTCGACGCCGGTCACGAAGCTGCTCTGGCCGGAGGCGAGGAACAGCGCCGCGGCCGCCTGCTCGTCCGGATCGGAGATGCGGCCGAGCGGTACCGACGCGGCGAGCCCCTCCTTGAACGCGGTCGCGGTGAGGCCCTCGGGAGTGGCCGCCGCGACCAGGGGAGTGTCCGTCGAGCCCGGCGCGAGGGCATTGACGCGGATGCCGCGGTCCGCCAGCTCAGTGGCCCAACTGCGGGCGAACGACCGTACGGCGGCTTTGGCGGCGGCGTAGACGCCGAGGCCGGCGACCCCCTGTCCGGCGGCGACCGACGACGCGAGGATGACGGACGCGCCGTCGTTCAGCAGCGGCAGTGCCTTCTGCACGGTGAACAGGGTTGCGTGCATGTTGACCCCGACGACCTGGTCGAAGGACTCCTCGGTCACGTCCTCCAGACGGGTGAAGCCTCCACCTCCGGCGTTGGCGAAGAGCACGTCGACGCGCCGGCCGTGGTCAGTGATCGTCGCGAACAGACGGTCCAGGTCGACCTGGCCCGGCACTGGTCGGCGGGCCGGCGGCAGTCCGGTGCCGAGACCGGGTCGCTGTCCCCGCTCGTCCGCGCGCTGTCCCCGCTGCCGGCGATGGTGGTCGACCATCGCTTCGACATCGTCGCGTGGAACCCCGAGATGGCCTGGCTGGACACGGTCGCGCGCGAGGCACACGGGGGAACGCCCGCGCTCCGCGCGGTCTGACCCGCTCAGGCCGACTGGACCGCCCTGCCTTTGAGGCGGTTGAGGATGACGTTCGCGCTGTCGCGGGTGAGGTGGCCGCTGATCAGAATGCGGCCCTTGGTGATCGGGCCGTCCACCCGCGGCGCGGCGACGACCTGGTCCCGTACGGTCAGCGCGTACGGCCGGCCGCCGGCACTGCGTGTCAGCCGGGTCAGCGCCTTGCTGTCGGCCGGGATCAGGCTGAGCGACACGGCGTACTCACCGTTCGAGGCGCGCTCGACGTGCATGTCGTTGACCCGCTTGATGGTGATGCCGACGGTCAGCTGGTAGCAGGTCGAGCCGGATGGGCCCTGTCCGATCGCGCCCTGGACGCCCGGCGGGCACTGCGGGCCGGGGATCTCCTGCGTCACGGGATAGATCTTCACCGGCACGGAGAAATGGACGGGGTGTTCCTGGGAGAAGGCGGCGATCAGTGTGCCCGTCAGGGCGATCGCCGCGATCACCACCCAGAGTGCGATCACTACAGCGATCAGTCCGGGCCGTGCGTGGGGGCGCCGCGCGGCTCGCATCGTGGCCTCCGTTCTGTCGTCCTCAAGGGGAGGACGATTGCGACCCGGTCCGGGTTGTCCGCATGCCCTGAAAGCCCGTTGACTACACGGATCCAGACCAGAAGTCACCCTATGTCTGGATCATCGCACCATGCGCGGGTGAGCCGGGCCAAGAAGCCGGCCCCAGAGGCGTGTCGCGCCCAGCCTGAGCCGTGTCGGCGGGGCTCTGGCACGCCGAATAGGGTTCTGGCATGAGACGGCGCAGGGTGGCGGCGATCGCCGGTGTGGGAGTCGTGCTCGCCGGGGCGCTGACCTGGGCGACCGTCGGGGAAGACCCGCGGGTGGCCACCACGGACCAGCGGATCGCGGTCGTGGACGGGCCTGAGAACGACCAGCACGTCACCCTCGACACGACCTTCTTCAAACCCGTGCACGCGGGCCGTGCCCCGGCCGTCCTCCTCGCGCACGGCTTCGGCGGAAGCAAGGACGACAGCCGCGCGGAGGCGATGAGTCTCGCCCGGCGCGGCTACGCGGTGCTGACCTGGTCGGCACGCGGGTTCGGTCAGTCCGGCGGCGAGATCACGCTCGACTCTCCCGACTACGACGTGAAGGACGTGCGGCAGCTCGTCGACTGGCTGGCCCACCGTCCCGAGGTCCGCCTGGACCGGCCCGGCGATCCCCGGGTCGGTGTCGCCGGGCAGTCCTACGGTGGCGGGATCTCGCTGATGTCGGCCGCCTACGACGCGCGGATCGACGCGATCGCCCCGCAGATCACCTGGTACGACCTCGCCGACGCGTTCTTCCCCGACGCGACCGGCAAGGGCGCCGAGAACGGCGTCTTCAAGAAGGCATGGGCCGGCCTCTTCTTCACGAGCGGAGCGTCATCCACAGCCTGTGGACGGTTTCTGCCGTCGCTGTGCTCGCTGTACCAGAAGGTGGCCGAGACCGGACGGCCGACGCCGGGGGCGATCGCGACGCTCCGGCGCTCGAGCCCCTCATCCGTGGCCGGCCGCATCCGCGTGCCGACCCTGCTCATCCAGGGACAGACCGACTCGCTGTTCCCGCTCGACCAGGCGGACCGCAACGCCCGCGCGATCACGGGCGCGCCGGTGAAGACGGTGTGGTTCCAGGGCGGCCATGACGGCGGCGACGCGGAGACCTCGCGCGTCCAGGGGCTCGTCGCGGACTGGTTCGACGACTACCTCAAGGGCGGCACGCCGTCGCCGGGCGACGGCTTCACGGTCACCCGTTCCGGCGGTATCGACTCCTCCACGCAGCGGGTCACCATCAGCGCCGCGTCCGCCGCCCGCTATCCCGGGCTGTCCGGCGCGACGCGCCGTACGATCCCGCTGAGCGGTGGCGAGGAGACGGTCCACAACCCCGCCGGCGGCTCGCCCACCTCGATCTCGTCAATGCCCGGCCTGGGCCTGCTGGGCGGCCTGAGCGGTCTGAGCGGGCTCGGCGGCGCGGGCGGGATCGGCCTGGACCTGCCCGGTCAGTCCGCGACGTTCGACTCCGAGCCGCTGAACGCGCCGGTGCAACTGACCGGCGCCGCCCAGGTCCGTGTGCGCGTGACGACACCCGGGCCCGCGCGTACGGGCGTGCACCGGCCCACGCTCTTCGCCAAGATCTACGACGTCGGCCCGGGCGGCCAGGCCGTACCGGCCCGCCGTCTCGTCACGCCGCTGCACCTCGACGGCACGGCACAGGTGACGCTGCCGGCCATGGACTACCGCTTCGCCGCGGGCCACCGGATCCGGGTCGCTTTCAGCGCCACCGACATGGGCTTCACGTCTCCGGCCCGGCCGGCCGCCTACCAGGTCTCGGTCGAGTCGCCGCTGAGCGTCCCGGTGGACCCGGCACTGCGCACGCCGCCCGCTCCGCTGCCGTGGTGGGTCTGGGGCCTCCCGGCCATCGCGCTGGTGGCGTCGGTCGTCATCGTCGCGACGGTGCGACGGCGAGCCGGGAAGGGCGGCGGCGAGGCCGTGGCCACGACGCCGCTGGAGATCAGCGGGCTGACCAAGCGGTACAAGAACGGTTACCTGGCAGTGGACGACCTGTCGTTCCGCGTCGAACGCGGCCAGGTCTGCGGTCTGCTCGGCCCCAACGGCGCGGGCAAGACGACGACGCTGCGCATGCTGATGGGCCTGATCCACCCCGACGAGGGGGAGATCCGCATCTTCGGCGAGGCGGTACGGCCGGGCGCGCCCGTCCTGTCCCGGCTGGGCTCGTTCGTCGAGGGCCCCGGCTTCCTGCCGCACCTGTCCGGCCGCGACAACCTCGAGCTGTACTGGAAGGCCGCCGGGCGCGGCGAGTCGCACATCGAGGCGGCGCTGAAGATCGCCGGGCTGGGCGACGCCGTACGCCGCCCGGTGCGCACCTACTCCCAGGGCATGCGGCAGCGGCTGGCCATCGCCCAGGCCATGCTCGGCCTCCCCGACCTGCTCGTCCTCGACGAACCGACCAACGGCCTGGACCCGCCGCAGATCGCGGAGATGCGCGAGGTGCTGGTCCGGTACGCCGCCGAGGGCAAGACCGTCATCATCTCCAGCCACCTGCTCGCCGAGGTCGAGCAGACATGCACGGAGGTCGTGGTCATGCACAAGGGCCGCCTCGTCGCGGCCGGGCCGGTGGCCGAGATCGCGGGCCACGAGGGCTCGATCGTGATCGGCACGCCGGACGTCGACCGCGCCCTGGGCGTGCTGACCGCGCTGGAGGGCATCGAGCGCGCCGAACCGTACGACCCGGGCGTCCTCGTACGGATCGACGGCTCGGCGCCGTCGGCCGTCGTGGCGGCGCTGGTCGCCGGTGGTGTCGCCGTCGAGCGGGTCACGCCGCACCGCCGTCTCGAGGACGCGTTCCTCACCTTGATCGGGGAGGAATCGTGAGCACCGGCACCAGCAGGACCAGTGGCCGGCGGGGCGGAGACGCGAGCTACAACGCGCGCAAGACGCTCCCGCTGCGGGTCGAGGCCGTACGCCAGCTGCGCCGGCGGCGTACCTGGATCGCGTTCGTGGTGCTGCTCCTGCTGCCGTGGGTCCTCGCCGCCGCCTTCAAGATCGGCGGCTCACCCTCGGGGAACGACCCGAACACTCCCGGCTTGGTCACCGTCGCGACGACGGGTGCGCTGAACTTCACCGCGTTCACGCTGTTCGTGTCGGCGGGCTTCCTTCTCGTCGTCGCGGTGGCGCTGTTCTGCGGCGACACCGTGGCCAGCGAGGCCGGCTGGGCGTCGCTGCGCTACCTGCTCGCAGCACCGGTACCGCGCGTGCGGCTGCTGCGGCAGAAACTGGTCGTCGCCCTGTCCCTCGCGGCGCTCGCGGTGGTCAGCGTGCCGGCGATGGCCATGATCACCGGTATCTACGTCTTCGGCTGGGCGCGCCTGCGGGTGCCGGGCACCGACACGGCCATGGCCAACGGCACCGCGTTGAGCCGGATGCTGATCATCGTCGGCTACACGCTCGTCTCCGAGCTCGTCGTGGCGGCGCTGGCGTTCCTGCTGTCGGTCACGACGGACTCACCGCTCGGCGCGGTCGGCGGTGCGGTCGGCCTGGTGATCCTCAGCAACATCATCGACGCGGTCACCGCGCTCGGGCACTGGCGGGAGTTCTTGCCGACGCACTGGCAGTTCGCCTGGACCGACGCCCTGCAACCGGACCTCGTATGGACCGGCATGATCAAAGGCATGGTGCTCTCGGCGTCGTACGCGATCGTGCTTCTCGCACTCGCCGTGCGGCGGTTCCGCAACAAGGACGTCGTGAGCTGAGCCGATCAGGCATGATCTGGCTAGGCAGAACGTGCGCAAAACGCCCGAACGCATCATCCCCTTCGGAGTGATCATGGAAGAGCTTCTGGTGTTCGGCGGGTCGGGCAGCCGCCGGCTCACCTCGGCGATCTGCCGGCACCTCGGCGTCGAGCCCGGTGCGGGCGAGGTCATCCGCTTCTCTGACGGCAACCTGTTCGTCAAGGCCAACCAGAACGTCCGGGGCCGGCACGTCTACGTCGTGCAGTCGACGGTGTTCCCGGCCAACGACAACTTCATGGAGCTGCTCTTCTGGATCGACGCGTTCAAGCGTGCGAGCGCCGCGTCGGTGACGGTGCTCATGCCGTACTTCAGCTACGCCAAGGCCGACAAGAAGGACGAGCCTCGCGTATCGATACGGGCACGCGTCTGCGCGCAGGCGATCGAGGCAGCGGGCGCCGCGCGGGTCGTCACCATGGACCTGCACGCGCCGCAGATCCAGGGCTTCTTCACCCTGCCCGTCGATGACCTGTACGCCCTGCCGCTGCTCGCCGAGACGATCGGCGACGCCGACAAGCTCGTCGTCGTCTCACCCGATGTGGGCTTCGCCAAGCAGGCGCGCAAGTTCGCCACCCGGCTCGGAGCGCCCCTCGCCATCGCCGACAAGGAGCGCGTCGACCACAGCGAGGCGGCACGCGTCATCGACCTGATCGGTGACGTCGAGGGCCGTGACGCCGTGATCGTCGACGACTTCACCATCACCGCCGGCACCCTCGTGGAGGTCGCGGACGAGCTCGTCCACCGCGGCGCGCGTAGCGTACGCGCGGCGGTGACCCACGGGGTGTTCACCGGCAAGTCGATGCAGCGGCTGGACGCCAGCCCGATCGAGCGCCTGTACGTCACCGACACCGTGGAGAACCAGCCGGTCGCACTGTCGGAGAAGGTCGAGACGGTCTCGGTGGCACCGCTGTTCGCCGAGGCGATCGGCCGCATCCACCGCCGCGAGAGCATCAGCGTCCTGTTCGAGTGACCGGCCCTCAGCCGATGAGGAGTCCCAGCAGGAGGACAGGCAATGGGCCCCTTACGGGTGACCGGCCTGCCGTGCACGCGGGCACGGCAGGCCGGGGCCCGCTACGAGGAGGCGCCCACCATGCAGACGACCTTGTGGTAGCCGACCGCCCAGCGGGTCTTGGTCGGGGTGAAGAAGGTGAGTTCGACCTGCCCCGGCCGTTTGTGCGTGGCCTGGTAGCGCTTCGTGCAGCCCTTCTGGGCCTGCGACTGGATGGCCGTGTCACCGGGCCACGTCTGCTGGGGGAGGTTGAAGAGCGCGAACACCTTGTCGCTGCCCGGCGTGCTGCACGGCTGTGCCTGCACGTCCGTGACCTCGTCGCCGGTCGACCGTGCGACGCAGTCCCCGACTCGCAGCTTGTCCGGCCCCGCCTTCTGGGTCGTGTTGATCTGCCCGGTGGCGTCCCGCTTGGGCTCCGGCGACTTGGCCAGCTGGGCGACCGCGATCCCGAGGCCGACCGCCCACAGGATCGAGAGCACGAGGCCGGCGACGGCCAGGCCGGTGCCCTTGTCCCCCTTGCTGCGGGTACGCACCAGGGCGACCAGGCCGAGGATGAGGTTCACCGGGATGGTGATGACCAGGAAGCCCGCGATGCCCAGGACGAACGACGTGATCGCCAGGCCGTTGGTGGAGCGCCGATGTGAGGCCGCGGCGTACCCGTCCTGGTGAGGCGGGAATCCCCCGGGTTGGGCGGTGGGGGTGGGGTATGACATGGCGGAGCGTTTCCTTCCGGCTTCCAGGGTCTTCGCCTACATGAGGACCTGCTCCTTGAAGACGCGCGACACGTCCTTTAGTTGTCCAGGTCCACGGCCTTTATCGGCCTATGGGAGTAATGCTGCTTCAGCGTTATGCCGGATCTCTGTCGTTATGCTGTAGCTCGTTGCGCTTTGACTGCCGTGCAGTGCGTTCTGACTGCCGTGCGACTGTCGGCCCAGCTCACGCGGGCGCCGCGCGGAAAGGAACACTCGTGACCGTGCCGGGAAGTGCTCTGCGTTTTGAGATCCTGGGTCCCCTGCGTGCCTGGCGCGAAGGCACCGAACTCGACCTCGGGCCCGGCAAACAGCGCGCCGTACTCGCAGTTCTGCTACTCAACGCCAACCGTCCGACACCCACCGCGAGGATCGTCGACGCCGTCTGGGGACAACTCCCGCCGGAGAACGGCGTCAATGTCGTCCAGAAATACGTCGCGGGGCTCCGCCGGATTCTCGAGCCCGGCCGCTCACCTCGTACTCCCGGCACACTTCTCACCTGGACCGAGGCCGGGTACACCCTTCACGTACCGCGCGGCGGCCTCGACACCGACGCTTTCGACGAGCACGTGGTGCTGGCGCGTACCGCCCGCTCGATGGGCCGCACCGCCGACGCCGCCGGGCATCTCCAGGCGGCGCTAGGGCTGTGGCGCGACCAGGCCCTGGCCGGGCTGCGCGGCGCGTTCTTCGACTCCGCCCGCGAGCAACTCGCCGAGGACCGGGCGGCGGCGTTCGAGGAGTCCGCGCAGATCGAGATCGACCTGGGCCATCATGAGCGGCTCGTGCCCGAGCTGAGCCGGCTCGTCGCGGAGTTCCCGCTGCGCGAGCAGCTGCGCTACCTGCTGATCCTCTCGCTCTACCGGGGCGGCCGCCAGGCCGAGGCCCTGGCCGCGTACCAGGACGCGCGGCGCTTCCTGGCCGAGGAGTTCGGCGTCGAACCCGGTGAGCGGCTTCAGCAGCTGCACCTTTCCATCCTCCGGTCCGACCGCACCCTGGTGGCGCCGGACGCACCGCCCGCACCGCCCGTGCTGTCCGTGGCCCCGCCGGCGCCGCTGATCGCGCCCGTCGCCGAGGTACGCCGCCGGCCGTGGCCGCTCAGGCTCCTCGCGGTCTCGGTGCCACTGATCAGCTTCGGCGTCGTCAGCTGGGCCGTCATCGCCTTCTTCGCGGCACGTCGCCGCAGCCTGTGGCTGGGGGTCGCCGCGGGCGGGTACTTCCTGCTCGTCGTCGTCTTCGGCCTCACCACGACCGACGATCCGGACTCGCGCTGGGAGGCCGTGGCCATCCTGGCCCTGTTGCTCGCGATGGCCGGCGGGGCGGTGCACACCGCGCTGCTCGTCTCCGGCCCGCGGCGCCACGGGGCCCGGCCCAACTATGACACGCTGCGGTCGCTGGAGCTGCGGATCCGCCGGGAGCAGGCGCTCACCCTGCTCGCCCACCATCCGCACATCGCACGCGAGCTGCGCATCGGACGGCCCGATCTGTCACGGGTGTTCAACGACGGAGGTCTGGTCGACATCAACGCCGTGCCCGAGCACACCCTCGCCGCGCTGCCGGGTGTCACGGTGTTCCAGGCACAGCAGATCGTGGCGCGCCGGCAGGCCGCGGGCAACTTCACCTCCGTGGAGGATCTGGTCACGGCCGGTCTCCTCCCGCTCCCGACCGTACGCGCCCTGTCCGACGTGCTCATCGTCGTCGACGGCGAGACGCCGCCTCCCCTGCCCGCGCCGGAACGCATGGGCGAGCTGCGGAGCTGAGGTCTCAGTCCCGGCGGCGCATCGGGTGGTCGCCGGGCACCTCGACGACGCAGATCCTCAACCCGTCGGGGTCGGCGATCCACATCTCGATGAGCCCCCAGGGCTCACGTTCCGGCTCGCGCAGCACGCGTACGCCATCGAGCTCACGCCGCGCCGTCTCGATGTCGCGGACCTGGAGCCACAGCTCGATCCCCTCGGCGGGCGGCGCGTCGGCGTGTCCGGACACCTCCAGGTAACCGCCGCCGACGAAGAAGACCGTCCCGACGCCTCCCGGCGTCGCGAACTCCCGGAAGATCGGCAGCTTCAGCGTGTCGCGGTAGAACGCACGGCTGCGCTCAAGATCGGTCGGCCGCAGCAGAACCCGGCTGGCGAGAACCTCCATGCCGCCACCGTACGACGATCAACGCGACCCGTCATCACCCCTGGTGACCAGGCCGAACTCAGGAGGTACGGCAACACAGGATCGGCGATCGCACCAATCCGGCGGCCCTCCGGCACCGAATGCCCTGTGCGCGGCCCGGACGGCAGGGTTGACGACCCCGCCCGGGCCGCGCCCGGCTCCCCCGCACAACGTGCCGCCGTCCCGGCCGGTGGGCGATGCCCGAGCCGGGGAAGGAGTCCTCTACGGCCGGGGAATCGCCGATGGTCATAGGGGGCAGGCATGCCGGACGAGCTGGAACAGTTGACGGGCTTCGTGTACGAGATCGGGCTCCTGAAGCGCTACAAGCGCACCGGCTGGCTGATCGCCGGGGTGAGCGACCCCGAGAGCATCGCGGACCATTCGTTCCGCGCCGCGGCGCTCGCCTCGATCGTGGCCGCGCTGGAGGGGGCCGACCCGGAGCGCGCGGCGCTGCTCAGCCTGTTCCACGACAGCCAGGAGACACGGCTGACCGACATCCCGTACCTGGCCAAGGCGTACGTCAAGCGGGCGCCCAACGAGCAGGTCACGGCCGAGCAGATGCGCGGCCTGCCCGCGCCGGTCGCCGACATGATCTCCGGCAGCGTCGCCGAGTACGAGGACAAGACGAGCCTGGAGTCCCGGTGCGCGCGCGACGCCGACAAGCTCGACTGTCTGGTCCAGGCGGTGGAGTACCGCGAACAGGGCAACCAGAACATCCAGCCCTGGATCGACAGCTCGCTCGCGGCCCTGCAGACCGCGTCGGCCAAGAAGCTGGCCGACGAGGTCCTGCGGAGCCGCTCACTCGACTGGCTCGACCGCTTCTTCAACGGCGACGACACGGCCCCGATCGGCGAGTAGGGCGCGCGGAAACGGCCGGCACCTCAGCCGAGCGAGGGTGACAGGACCGAGGCGGCGCTCAGCAGATCCGGCCTGCTGGACATGTGCTGGTCCAGGTCCTCGATCCGCCACCTGGCGTTCAGCAGTGACGGCAGAGCGGGATGCGGGCCGGGCAGGCAGAGGCGTACGCGGTCCGTTTCGAGGGTGCCGAGAGCGGCGGCAAGGGTCGCGGCCGGATCATGGTCGTCCGCGGTGACCAGGTGGAACACCCGTCCCGCCCCGGCCGCCCCGGCCGCGACCACCGTGCCGCCGTCGCGTACGACCAGGCCGACGGCGCCGGGCTTGGTCGCCCAGAAGGCATAGTCGGCGGTGCGGTCGCGTCCCGTCAGCTCGAGCTCCGCGACGCCCGCGTCCTCGACCGGGATCCGCTCCGCGGCCAGCGCACGGTAGCGAACGGGCGGCGGCCCGCTCAGGTAGAGGAGGGGCCAGCGCGGGACCATCCCGTGACGCACGTAGAGCGACATCGCACGCGGATCGCGCGACGCGAAGGTGAAGCGCTCACCGGGCCCGTCGAGCGCGATCTCGAGCAGTCGCCTCCCCGCACCGCCACCGTGCCGGGCCGGGTCGACGAACAGGTCGCACAGCATCGTGAGGCCGTCGGCCTGACGTATGCCGCAGTACCCGGCCAGCCCGCCGGCCACCTCCGCGACGAGAAACCGGCCGTTGTTGCGGAGATGTGAGACATAACGCGGGTCGCCACCGTCCGTCTCGTCGTTGGCATGCGCGATCTCCGCCACCGCCGGCAGATCCTCATCGACCACGGGTCGTACGTCCATGGCGGCAGACTACGGCGTCACGGCGGTACGGATCCCGGCGAGGTAACCGGCGAGCAGCGCCTCCGCGGTACGGCCGATCATGCGGTCAGGCGGCAGGAATCCTTCGTGGTGCAGGCCGGGGGCGTCCGCGGCGTCCGGTGGGGCGGTGCCGATGAACATCATCAGGCCGCGTGTGACGCCGCAGTAGTGGGAGAAGTCGTCCGCGCCGTACGAGCGGAACGCGTCATCGGTGGTCACTCCCGACGCGGTCAGGCGGGCGGCGGCGCCGGCGGCCAGTGCCGGGTCGTTCACCAGCACCGGCTCGCCCGGGGCGAAGCTCACCCGGCCCTCGCAGCCGTGCGCGGCGGCCGTGTGGTCCACGATCTCGCGGATCAGGTCGGCGGCGACGGCACGGTCGGCGTCCCGCATCACGCGTACCGTGCCCCGTGCCGAGGCCGTCTCGGGGACCACGTTCACCGCGGATCCGCCGGCGATCTGGCCGACCGAGCAGACCGCGCCGCGTACCGGGTCGAAGCGCCGGCTCGCCACCTGCTGGATGCTCACCACGATCTGGCAGAGGGCCAGGACCGGGTCGCGCGCCACGTGCGGGTAGCCGGCGTGGCCGCCTACGCCCGTGACCGTCACCTCGAACTCATCCGTGGCGGCGTTGACCGGACCCGGGGTGACCGCGACGACGCCGTCCGGCAGACGCGGCTGGAGATGTGCCGCGATGATCGCCCGTACGTCGTGCGCGGCGAGCACGCCGGAGCGCACGATGTCCTCGGCGCCCGAGGGCGAGCTCTCCTCGCGCGGCTGCAGGACGGCGAGGATCGGCACCTCCACCCCGATGCGTTCGGCGGCGCGGCAGACCGCGACGAGCGCCGCGAGATGGACGTCGTGGCCGCAGGCGTGCATGGCCTTCCCCTGCGAGGCCCAGGGCACGCCGGTGCTCTCGATGATGGGCAGCGCGTCCAGTTCGGCCCGCAACGCCACGGCCGGGCCGTCGTCGCCGATCCGTACGACCCGGCCGGTCCCGGCGACCTCGTGTCCCGGTCCGGCGTCGAGGGCGCGTACGACCTCGACCGTGGTGTCCGCCTCGTCGCCCGACAGCCTCGGATCGGCGTGCAGCCGGTGCCGCAGCGCGATCGCGCCGGGGATCTCGTCGGCCACGGCGGCGCGCAGCTTCAGGTGGAGTTCGTCCAGCTCGTCCATCAGTGCCGCTCCAGCCCGTAGACGCGGCGGGCGTTCTCGCCCCCGGCCAGCCGGGCGATCCGGCCCGCGTCCTCCTCGGTCCACACCCCGTCGTCCAGCCCGGTTCGCAGATGGTCCGACAGGCCCTGGCGGAACAGCAGGGAGCCGAGGTGGTACAGCTCCGGAAGGCCGAACGCGTCGGAGGAGAACAGGAACTTGCCGTACGGGGCGAGCTCGAGCGTCTCGGCGATCAGCGCCGGCGCCCGGTGCCCGACGTTGTGGGTGGCCAGCCCCACGTCCACGAAGACGTGCGGGAACACCTGCGCCAGGTAGCCGGCGTGGCGGTGGAACGGATAGTTGTGCAGCAGCATGATCGGCGTACCGGTCGGCTCG
>DASQPY010000227.1:0-2188 GCA_035643735.1 Actinoallomurus sp.
CGGCCCAGAGACCGGCCCAGAGACCGGCCCAGAGACCGGCCCAGAGACAGGCCCAGAGACAGGCCCAGAGACAGGCCCAGAGACAGGCCCAGAGACAGGCCCAGAGACAGGCCCAGAGACGACAAAAGAGCCGGCCTGTCCTGTGGACAGACCGGCTCGGTACGGCGTCAGCGGGTGATCGGGCGATGCGCGAGGACGTTCGGGCTCGACGCCGTGCATCCGGCGCCCAGGACCCAGACATCCGCGTGCGCCGCGTCGGTTCCGGGCAGTGCGACGACGGTGGCGGGCAGGCCCTCGTACGTCGCCGAATCGACGAGCAGCGGAACCTTTCCGCCACCCACTTGTGTCACACAGGCACTGAGTGTGTCACCCGCCGCGCTCATCGCCTTGTGCCCGCCGGCAACCGGTTTTGCCAGCGCGTCGGCGACCTGGGAGCCGAGGCCCGCGGACGTGTATTTCGTCCCGGTCTGCACGACCGTGAACGGAACGGCGCGGACGATCGCCGGCCCAGGTGGAACACTCGAATGCGTTGGGTCGCTGATCGGTGGCTGGGTGCCCCTCACAGTGCCGGTGTCTCCGTCGTCCATGACGGTACGGACGGCGGCGGCTCCCCCGCCGACCAGGACGACCGCCGCAGCCGCCGCGGCGACGAACTGAAACCGGCGGTGGTGACGGTGTGCGGGCGCATGCGTTGCCGCCTCGGCGGCGAGTGCCGCATCGAGACGGTCGACGAGATGAGCGGGCATCGGCGGCGTCGGTGCCCGCGCGAGAACGCGGGAGACCTCCGCCACCTCGGCGGCGCGTCGGCGACAGTCGTCGCAGTACGCCAGATGCTCCTCAGTGGACGTGGCCCTGTCATCGTCGAGAATCCCCTCGGCGAAGTCGGCCAGCTCTTCATAATCAAGGTGTGCGGCAGTCACGCGGGTTTGCCACCTCCTTCCTCCGCAGATTCGACGGTCGAGCCGCCTCCCTGGTTCCGCAGGTGACCAAGAAGTGGTGCGAGCCGTGCTCGGCCGCGTGCGCATCTGCTCTTGATCGTGCCCGGCGGGACGTCCAGGACCTTGGCCGCGTCGTCGACCGGGTAGCCCATCATGTCGACGAGGACGAGAGCCGCCCGTTGCTCGAAGGGTATGCGCTGCAGCGCCTGGCTCACGTCCAGGGACAGCTCGTGCGCCGACGTCGGGTCGTTGTTCTTGGGGGCGACGGAGTCGAGCGTGGCATCGTCGCCCATCGGCACGACCGGCCGGATCGAACGCCTGCGGAGCCGGTCGAGGCAGGCGTTGACCACGATCCGGTGCAGCCAGGTCGTCACGGCCGCGTCGCCGCGGAAGCGCCCGGCCGCGCGGTAGGCCGACAGGAACGCCTCCTGCAGCGCGTCCGCGGCCTCCTCCTGGTCGCCGAGCGTACGCAGCGCCACGGCCCACATCCGGTCCCGATGCCGGTGTACGAGCTCGGAGAACGCATCTGGATCGCCCTCGGCGTGCCGTCTCAGCAACTCCTTGTCCGGAGCGGCTTCGACCGAGCGTCCCCCACGCATGATCGCCATAGTCCGTTCAGCCCGTTCCGTCGCAGGCATCCTCGCCGAACGCGTGCCCGGCGCCTGAATGGGCACGGTTACGCGGGCACACCCCTGGGCGAGAGCGGCTAATGCCGGGATCTCCGTCTCGGGGGGCCTTCAGCACGCAATTGATGTTAGCCGTCCATGCTCGATCATGCCGATACGACGGGATCAGTCCGTTCCGTACACCGCGGCATCAAGCACCTTGGCCTTGAATTCGCCGATGTCCGGCAGCTTGGTGAAATAAAGCGTGACGTAGCGGCCCTTGGCCTGCTTGCCGGCCAGCTCGAACGACCCGGTCGCGTCGCCGCTGTCGATCTTCGGCGTGCTCGAGGTGGGCGAGTCGCCGATGTGCAGCTCGACGGTGCCGGGGGTTCCCGAAGGCATGAGTACCTTGACCTTGGAGACCGTCACGGTCTTGCCCATGTCGAGGACCAGTCCGACGCCGGACCGCAACCCGCCGAAGTTGGCGGAGGTGTAATGCTGGGTCGTCCAGTAACTCGACTTGTTGGAGTCGGTGGCCTTCCCCAGGTCGCTGGGGGCCGCGCCGTCGGCGTGCGGGCCTCGGTTGTAGGCCAGGGCGGTCGCGGGCGCGAGCTCCTGGGCGGTCGGCTTGGCGACCGGGCTGGT
>DASQPY010000228.1:0-4137 GCA_035643735.1 Actinoallomurus sp.
TCAGACCGTGGCCGGCGCCACCCACCGGGCCGCCCAGAGGGTTGACGACGGTGACGAGCAGCCCGTCCGGCTCCCCGGCGATGCTCACCGTGACCGGCTGCCCAGAGGCATGCTTGGCCGCGTTCGTCAGCCCCTCCTCGACGACCCGGTACGCCGCCTGGCCGGCCTGACGAGGTTGGGGATCGTTCCCGGGTCACCGGGACGCACGGCGAGCTGGGCCCCGAGCCCGCCGGCGGCCGCGCCGATGACGACGGCCGAGTCCCGCCGGGAGACGACGCGCCACCCGGCCTGGTAGGCGGTCCGCATGAGGAGGACGTACGCGCCACCGGTCAGCACGGCGAACACCGACGCGACGGCGAAGGCGGCGACCGGAGCCCGGTAGGCGAGCACGAGGATCAGCCCGACCGCCAGGGCGTACACCGCAACGATCACGAGCGGCGGGCCGCCCCAGCGCCCGGCCAGCAGAGCGGCATCGGCGACGACCACGGCGGCGGAGAGGAGGTGTCGGCCCATGCGCAGCAGGCTACGTCGTGGGCCTTCGCGCCGACCTTCGTCGGCGGAATCGTCGACTTTCGAGGACTGCCGCGCGGCGGCTCGCTTCCTAGCGTGAGCCGGGTGATCGAAGTACGGAACCTGAGCAAGAGCTACGGCGGGACGGTCGCGGTCGACGATCTGTCTTTCACGGTGCACCCGGGACGGGTGACCGGCTTCCTGGGGCCGAACGGCGCCGGGAAGTCCACCACGATGCGGATCATGCTGGGCCTCGACCGGCCCACCGGTGGCCGGGTCCTCATCGACGGCGAGCACTTCTCCCGCCTGCCCGAACCCCTGAGCCGGGTCGGGGCCCTCCTGGAGACCACCGCCGCACACGGCGGCCGCAGGGCGCGGGACCACCTCCTGTGGCTGGCGCGGAGCAACCGGATCCCCGACGGGCGAGTGGCGGAGGTCCTGCGGCTGACCGGGCTGGAGACCGTCGCGCGCAGGCGGGTCAAGGGCTTCTCGCTCGGCATGAGCCGTCGGCTCGGTATGGCCACTGCCCTGCTCGGCGACCCGCCGGTGCTGCTGTTCGACGAACCGGTCAACGGGCTGGACCCGGAAGGCATCCTCTGGATCCGGAACCTGATGCGGGGACTGGCCTCCGAGGGCCGGACGGTGTTCGTCTCCAGCCACCTGATGAGCGAGATGGCGCTCACCGCGGAGCACCTCATCGTCATCGGCCGGGGCCGGCTGCTCGCCGACACGACGGTGGCCGGGTTCATCGCCGCCAACACCCGCTCATGCGTCCGGATCCGCACGCCCGAGCCGGAGCGGATGCGCGACGTGCTCGCCGGCGCGGGCGTCACGGTCAGCCTGGCGCCGGACGGCACGCTCGAGGCGGAGGGGGCCGAGCCGGCGACGGTCGGTGAGCTGGCCGCCGCCCGCGGACTGGTCGTGCACGAGGTCGCCGTACGCGAGGCGTCACTGGAGGAGGCCTTCATGCGGCTCACCGGCGACGCCGTCGACCACCGGAGCGGGGGCCGGCGATGAGGGCGGCGTCTGCGGCCCTGCGGGCCGAATGGATCAAGATCCGCACCGTACGCTCGACGGGCTGGACCCTGCTGCTGACCTTCGTGCTCTGCGCCGGTCTCGGGCTTCTGGTCGCCCTGAGCCTGGCGAACGGCTTCGACCGGATGGAGGCCGCGGCCCGCCGGAACTTCGATCCGGTCCTGACCGGCTTCTACAGCCTGACGCTCGGGGAGATCTCCCTCGTCGCCTTCGGCGTACTCCTCATCAGCACGGAGTACACCAGCGGGACGATCCGCGCCTCGCTCGTCGCGATGCCGCGACGTGGCCTGTTCTACGCCGCCAAGGTGCTGGCCGGGGCGCTGACGGCGGCGGTGTTCTCGCTGCTCACGGTGTTCGCCACGTTCTTCACCGCGCAGGCCGCGCTCGGCCCGCACGGCGTGTCACTCGGTGCGCCCGGAGCCCTGCGGGCGACGCTGTTCGCCGGCGCGACCTCACGCTGATGTGCGTGTTCGCCATGGGAGTGGCGGCAATGGCCCGCGGCACGGCACTCCCGCTGGGCATCATGATCCCGCTGCTCTTCCTCGACTCCCAGGGCCTCGGCAACGCGCCGAAAATCCGTACGGTCGCGCAGTACCTTCCCGACCAGGCCGGGCTCGTGATGATGCGGACCGTGGTCCCGGACCGGTCCTCCATCGCGTACCGCGCCTTCGGGCCGTGGACGGGGTTGGGCATCCTCGCTCTGTGGACCGTGGCCGCGCTCGCGGGCGGCTACCTCGTGCTGCGCCGTCGTGACGCCTGAGCGGGATCGCCGCCGTCCAGCCCTGCCTCCAGCTCGGCGATGCGCCGGTGGGCCGCCCGCAGTTCGTGTTCGAGCTCCAGGATGCGGCGGATCGCCGCCAGGGTCATCCCCTCGTCCGTGAGCTGGACGACGTACTGGACGAGCGTGATCTCGTGCCGGGAGTATCGCCGCTGCCCTCCCGGGGACCGGCTGGGCCGCACGACCTCATGTTCGTCGAGCCTGCGCAGGAACGCCTGCTGCACGCGGAGCATGGTCGCGACCTGGCCGACGGTGTAGAGCGCGGCCTGACTGTCATCGATCGGCAGTGAGGACATGGTGACCCCATCATGCACCCGGGCGGGCATCCCGGCAGAGGACGCCCGCCCAGGATGTCGGGCTTGGAGCCCGCGCAGTCCCGTCCGCGCGGATTCTTACTTCCTGAGCGCCTTGCGGCCGCTGGTCTGGATCTCGACCTTGCGCGGCTTGGCCTGCTCCAGCACCGGGATGCGGACCGCCAGGACACCGTCCTCGTACGCGGCGTCGATGCCGGACGCGTCGAGGTGCTCGGACAGGTAGACACGCCGGGTGTAGGAGCCCATCGTGCGCTCACGCACGAAGAGCTGCTCGTCCTCGGCGTACTCCTCCTCGCGGCGGGCGCTGACGGTGAGGACGCCGCGGTCCACCGTGACCTCGATGGAGCCGGGGTCGATGCCGGGCAGGTCGAAGCGGAGGACCACCTCGTCCTTGCGCCGGATGCCGTCCATCGGCATGACGGCGGGCTGCCGGCGGGCGAACCGGTCGAACTGGCGCTCGAACTCCTGCATGAACGGGTCGATCGACGTCAACAGCATGGAAGACACCTCCAGGTTTCCTGTTCTCTCGTCAGTAGCTAACCTCCAAGCTGAGTTATATATTTCCACCATCGCAAGCTGCATGCAACCTGTCTCAGAGGTGAGAGAGCACTTCCCCGGGAATGACGAAGGGGCGGGGTGCCGTGCAGGCACCCCGCCCCTTCGCCGCCGCCTCGCGGCGGCCGTGACCCTAGACGCGCTCGATGATGGTGGCGTTGGCCTGGCCGCCGCCCTCGCACATCGTCTGCAGGCCGTAACGGCCGCCCGTACGCTCCAGCTCGTGCAGGAGCTTGGTCATCAGGATCGAGCCGGTGGCGCCCAGCGGGTGCCCCAGCGCGATCGCGCCGCCGTTCGGGTTGGTCTTCTCCAACGACGCGCCGGTGTCCTTGGCCCAGGCCAGCGGCACCGGGGCGAACGCCTCGTTGACCTCGAACACGTCGATGTCGTCGATCGACAGACCGGCACGGCTCAGCGCCTTCTCCGTCGCCGGGATCGGGCCGGTCAGCATGTAGACCGGGTCCGAGCCCTCCACGACGAGGGTGCGGATGCGTGCCCGCGGCGTCAGGTTGTGCTGCTTGACGGCCTCCTCGGAGGCGATCAGCAGCGCGCCGGCGCCGACGGAGATCTGCGACGCCACGGCCGCCGTGAGCTCCCAGCCCTCGCGCAGCGGCTTGAGGCCGGCCATCTTCTCGATCGAGGTGTCCGGGCGGGCGCCCTCGTCCTTGGTCACGCCGGCGATCGGCGCGATCTCCCGGTCGAAGTGGCCTGACTCGATCGCGTTGACCGCGCGGCGGTGGCTCTCCAGCGCGAACTGCTCCAGGTCGCCGCGCTTGAAGCCCCACTTTTCGCACATGAGCTGCGCGCCGCGGAACTGGGAGATCTCCTGGTCGCCGTACCGCTCGTTCCAGCCCTCGCCGTAGGGGAACGGCATGCCCTTCTCCAGGGCCATGGCCACGCTGGAGCCCATCGGCACCATGCCCATGTTCTCGATTCCGGAGGCCA
>DASQPY010000229.1:0-3114 GCA_035643735.1 Actinoallomurus sp.
TCCTTGAGCAGGAACCCGCTCGCCCCCGCCCGCACTGCCTCGACCACGTATTCATCGAGGTCGAACGTCGTGAGGATCAGCACCCGCGGATCATGCGTGGCGGCCTCCTCACGTACGATCCGCCGCGTCGCCTCGATCCCGTCCACGCCCGGCATCCGGATGTCCATCAGGACCACCTCGGGCAGCAGCGTCCGTGTCAGCTCGACGGCGCGTGCGCCGTCGCCGGCCTCACCCACCACCGCGATGTCCGGCTCTCCCTCGAGGATGAGGCGGAAACCTGTGCGCAGCAGCGGCTGGTCGTCGACGAGGAGCACCCTGATCGTCACTGAACCTCCAACGGGAATCGGGCGCGGACCTCGAATCCACCACCCGAACGCGGGCCGATCCGCAGATCGCCACCATAGAGGGCCACGCGCTCCCGCATGCCCACCAGGCCATGCCCATTGCCCCCCGGACGGCCCAGCCCCGCCACCAGACCGCGGCCGTCGTCCTCCACCTCGATCTCCAGCTGCCGGTCGGCGTACTGGATCCGCACCCAGGCACGGGCCTGCGGCCCCGCGTGCTTGAGGGTGTTGGTCAGCGCCTCCTGCACCAACCGGAACGCCGCCAGATCCACCCCGGGCGACAGCGACCGGCTCTCACCCTCGATCCACAGCTGGACCTGCAGACCGGTCTCCCGCAACTGGTCCACCAGCCCGCTCACGTCGTGCACCCCGGGCTGCGGCGACAACTCACTGCGCGCCGGCTCGGCCTCGGTGCGCAGCACGCCCACCAGCCGCCGCATCTCACCGAGCGCGGTACGGCCCATCTGCTCGATCGTCGACAGAGCGTCCTGCACCGCCTCGGGATCCCGGTGCAGAATCCGGCGCGCGGCACCCGCCTGGACCGTCATCACACTCACGTGATGGGCCACGACGTCATGCAACTCCCGCGCGATCCGCGACCGCTCCTCCGCCCGCGCCGCCCGCGAGTCGGCCTCCCTCGCCCGCTCCAGCCGCCGCGCCCGCGCCTCCAGCTCGTCCAGATAGGCGCGGCGCAGCCGCAGGCTCCGCCCGATCCACCAGACGCCGATGAGGAGTACGGAGTTGCTCACCGCCTGCCAGAACCAGTACCCGTCGAGCACCATCGACAGGATGAACAGCATCAGCCCGAACGCCCCGACCGGCAGGCTCGTGGCGAGCCCGCGATGCGAGGCCACCGAGTAGATGGCGATCAGATAGGCCGCGGAGGGCCCGAGCATCGGCACATAGCCGAACGCGGTCAGCGTCAGACCCCCGGCGAGCACGAAGGCGAGCACCGCGACCGGCATACGCCGCCGCAAGGTCAGCGACATGACGACGATGCACACGATCAGCCCGCTGAACAGGTCGGGCCGCTTGCCGGGAAGGCCGTAGGAGTCCTGGTACGCCGCTACGAGGAGAAATGCCAGCGTCAGAAAGGCGGACGTGAGCGCATCCGCGACGAGAGGATGCGCACCAAGCCACGCACGACGGCTGCGGATGAGCTCGGACACCCCTTCACGTTAGGGGTTCCGGCCTGCCACAGAGCCATCCTGAACGCGGATATCCCCTCCTCCGCAGGGAGGAGACCCAAAACCGGCGACCCCACCCGGTCCGCACAGGTCCGGCGCATCTCCTCCCCCTGAGACCCGGCGCCGGAGGCCGGTACGGGCTCTTGCGGAGCTTGGGGCGCCGACATGGGCAGGCCGTTCAGGAAGAAGGCCCGCACCATCGTCAATGGGCTCCATGAGTGCGGGGCGTCGGGATCCGCAGCGCGTGCGGGGGAGTGGACCGGTCCCGTCTCTGCCGTGACAGGCTCCGGCCGGACCGAGCCGCTGTTCTTCCCCTGTGCGGGCGCGTCTACCGCTCTGGCCTGTCCCATCCCCCTGGGCGGGCGCACGTACCGCTCTGGTGTCTACCGCTCGCGCTGGTCCCTGGCGCGCTACCCCTCGTGGCGGTTTCCGTCACGGCGTCCCGTGACGTGCTCGCTCGTCACCTCTCAGCGAGTTCGCCCCGGGGAATCCCGGCCGACCCGTAGCGCGGTGCCGCGCCGTCGCTCGGGTCAGAGATCGTCGCGTTCTCGTGGGGTCGGGTGTTCGCCGGCGGTGGTCGTACGGGACGGCTGGATCTCCGGCAGGGGCGGCGGCTCGCCGCCGAACGACGGGCAGCGCTGCTTGTGGTCGCACCAGTCGCACAGGCGGCTCGTGCGTTCCCTCCACACGCCGGTCTCCATGGCGCGGCGGATGGCCGTCCACAGGGCCTCGACCTTGCGTTCGGTGGCGCGCAGGTCGGCCTCGTCAGGGGTGTACCTCAGGATTTCGCCGTTACCGAGGTACATGAGCTGCAGCATCCGCGGCACCGTGCCCCGGAGCCGCCACAAAACCAAGGCGTAGAACTTCATCTGGAACAGCGCCCGCGCCTCGAAGTCGGCTCTCGGTGCGCGGCCCGTCTTGTAGTCGACGACGCGGACCTCGCCCGTCGAGGCCACGTCGACGCGGTCGATGTAGCCGCGCAGCTGCAGTCCCGACTCCAGCACCGTCTCGACGTACAGCTCGCGGCTCGCCGGCTCCAGCCGCCGCGGGTCCTCCAGCGAGAAGTAACGCTCGACCATGCCGCGCGCCTCGGTCAGCCACTCGGCGCGGGCGTTCTCGCCCTCGCCGTCGTCCTCGAACAGGGTCGCCAGCTCCGGCTCCTCCGCCAGCAGCCGCTCCCACTCCGGGCCCAGCAGCTCCAGCGCGGCGGCCGGCGTACGCGAACCGGCCGGCATGTCGAACAGCCGCTCCAGCACCGCGTGCACGAGCGTGCCACGCGCCGCCGCAGGGCTCGGCCGCTCCGGGATCCGGTCGATGACACGAAAGCGATAGAGCAACGGGCACGTCATGAAGTCACCGGCACGCGACGGCGACAGACTGCCGGCCACGACCACACCGTCCGCGGACACCGAACCCCCGGCCGGCCCGCTCCCCGCACGCGGCCGCCTCGGCGCCGCCGTCCCGCCCCCGCCGGTGTCGTCCGCACCCGCGGGTGTCCCGGTGCTCGTCTCCGTGCTCGTCTCGGTGGCCGCCATGCGCGCAACCTTAGGGGAGGCCTGCGACAGAACACGCCGCGAACCTCC
>DASQPY010000230.1:0-5597 GCA_035643735.1 Actinoallomurus sp.
GCAACATCCGCGCCGAGCCGCGCGTCGCCGTCCTGGCCGACCACTACGAGGACGACTGGACACACCTGTGGTGGGTACGCGCCGACGCGACCGCCGAGATCATCGAGGATCCGGCCGCGATGGCGCGCCCCATCTCCCTGCTCCGCGAGCGCTACCGCCAGTACCGCGAGGCACCGCCCGAGGGGCCGGTCATCGCCCTCACGGTCGAACGCTGGACCGGCTGGGCGTACGAGAGTTAGGCCGACAGCAGCGTGCGGGCCTGGGCGGGGTCGCGGAACACCTCGGCCCGCATCCCGACCTCACGCGCGGCGAGCACGTTGGTCGTGTTGTCGTCGAGGAAGAGGCAGTCCTGTGGCTCGACGCCGAGGCGGCCGGCCACGATCTCGTACGCCTCGCGGTCGGGCTTGGCCACGCCGATCTCACATGAGTAGGCGAGCACCTTGAAGTGCGCGAGCCATGCGCCGTGGCGCGCCTCGAAGGTCGGCACCAGGTCGCCGACGATGTTGGAGAGCAGGCCGAGAGTACGTCCCTCGGCGGCCAGCTCACCGACCAGATCCACCATGGTCGGATCGACGTTGGTCCAGCTCTCCATGTCGGCCTCGACCAGGCCGCGGACCGTCTCGTCGTCGAACCGCACGCCGAGCCGGCCGGCCACCGCCGCCCAGTAGTCCGCGGCGGACTGCCCGGCGTCGTACGGCTTGCGCAACGCCCAGTAGGCCTCCCAGAACGGCGCGGCGTCCACGCCGGCGATCTGCTCGATCCTGGCGATGTCCTCGGGCTTCTGGGTCGATGCGATGACTCCGAACAGGTCGAACACGATCGCGCGCGACATGGGGTCCTCTCGGGCGAAGCGGTCGGCGGGGGCGCGACGAGCCTACAAGCAGGGCCGACGGCCGCCGGGACCCTCACCGCGCAGGACGCCGCGCTCATCCTCGGCCTCATGATCGCGATGCGCCGCGATCCCGAGCCATCTGCGGTAGCACGGGGACTTGAGCAAGCGATTGGGTGATAGGCGTCATAATGTCAGGGTGACGACCACGGGCAAGGACAAGGGACCGCACCGGGCCGGCGCCCGCGCCGCGGGAGGCGCCCGGCGTCGCGGCAGGGGATCGACGGTTTTCGCCTCCGAGCGCCGTGAGCATCTCGTGAGGCTCGCGGCCGAGCTCTTCGCCGAAAAGGGCTACCAGGCCACGACGGTCCGCAACATCGCGGACGAGGCGGGCATCCTGTCGGGCAGTCTCTATCACCACTTCGACTCCAAGGAGTCGATCGTGGACGAGATCCTCACCGCCTTCTTCGACGAGCTGACCGCCACCAACCAGGCCGCCCTCGAACGCGGCGGTGACCCGCGCACGATCCTGGCCGCGCTGGTGAGCAACTGCTTCGGCACGCTGGTGCCCCACCGCGCCGCGATCATGGTCATGCAGAACGACTGGAACTACCTGCGGCAGTTCGACCGCTTCGACTACCTGACCCGGTCCGAGGAGAAGGCCGAGCGCATGTGGGTGGGCCAGATCAGCAAGGGACAGGAGAGCGGGCTGTTCCGGGACGACATCGACGCCCGGCTGACCTACCGGATGATCCGGGACACGATCTGGGTGGCCGTCCGGTGGTTCAGGCCGGGTGGCCGGCTCGACGCCGAGGGTCTCGCCGACCACTACATCAAGGTCCTCTTCGACGGCATCGCCGTGCACTGACTCAGCCGGCCGGCTCCTCCACCCGGTCGGGCACCAGTGCCGTGGCCGCGGGCGGCTCGGCGACGGGCAGAATGCGGGCGAGCCAGCCGGGCAGCCACCAGTTGGCCCGGCCGAGCAGCTCCATGACGGCGGGCACGAGCACCATCCGCACGATCGTCGCGTCGATCAGCACCGCGACTCCCAGGCCGAGCCCGACCTGCTTGACGTCGATCTGGCCGACGAGCAGGACCGACAGGAACACGCACACCATGATCGCGGCCGCAGCGGTGATGACACGGGCGGTACGGGCCAGGCCGCGGGTCACCGCCACTCGCGTCTCCGCGCCGAGGTCGTACTCCTCACGGATCCGGGAGATCAGGAAGACCTCGTAGTCGGTGGAGAGCCCGAACAGGATCGGGAACATGAACAGCGGCACCCACGCGGTCACCGGCATGCCGACCGGGAAGCCGAGCTGGTGACCCAGCCACCCCCACTGCACGATCGCGGTGAGCACGCCGTACGCCGCCACGATGGACAGCAGGTTCATCACCGCCGCCTTCACCGCAATGGCGACCGAGCGGACGAACACGAGCAGCAGGAGCAGTGACAGCCCCACGACGACGGCGATCAGGTACGGCAGCCGCGAGTTCACGGAGTCGGAGAAGTCGATCGTGCCGGCGCTCGCGCCGCCGACGAGCACCTGCGCGTCCCCGGCCGCCCGTGGCACGACGACGTCGCGCAGCCGGTGCACGAGCGCGGGGGTGGCGGCGTCCTGCAGGCCGGTCTTCGGATAGGCGATGAACAGGGCCGCGGCACCGTCCTGGCTGGTTCGCACCGGCGTCACGGACGCGACGCCGGGGGTGCGCCCGACCGCCGCCGCGACCGCCCTCGCGCCACCGGGCGACGTCGAGACCCCGATCAGGGGTGCGTCGTAGCCGGGGCCGAAGCCGTCGGTGAGGATGCGGTGGGAGGTGTAGCTGCTGGTGCCGTGCGGCTGGGTGCTGGAGTCGCTGAAGCTCAGCCGCATCGACAGGGCGGGGACGGCGAGCACGAGCAGGAGCACTCCGGCCGCCGTGCCGGCGATGACCGGCCGCCGCTGGATCACTCCGGCCCAGCGTTCGGACAGCGGAGCGCGTCCGGAGCGGCGCGCCAGCAGCGGCAGCTTGAACCGGTCGATGCGCCGGCCGGTGAAGCCGAGCAGCGCGGGCAGCAGCGTGACCGCGGCGATCATGGTCATCAGCACGGTGACCGACGCCGCGACGGCGACCGCGCTGAGCAACCGCTGCTGCATGACGAGCAGTCCCAGGAGTGCCAGGACCACGGTCGTCCCGGCGAACAGCACCGACCGGCCCGCCGTCACGATGGCCAGGCCGGTGGCCTCTTCGGGATCGGCGCCGGCCTCGAGAGCCTCGCGATAGCGGGTGACGATGAACAGCGCGTAGTCCACGCCGACGCCGAGACCGATGAGACCGGCCACGATCGGGCCGAACGACGGCGCGGGCAGCACGTGACCGAGCAGCGAGATGCCGGCGAGGCCGGTGCCGATGCCGAAGACCGCGGTGATGATCGGCAGGCCCATCGCGAGCAGCGAGCCGAACGCGATCAGCAACACGATCACGGCGGCGAGCAGGCCGATCCCCTCGGTCGGCCCGCCTCCGGGCGTCTCGGCGTCGGTGACCGCGGAGCCGCCGAGGGCGAGCGTCAGGCCGTCCCCGGACGCGTCGCGGACATCGGAGATCATCTTCACCACGCCGGCCTTCGGTATGTCGGCCGAGATCCCGTCGAGCTGGACCGGAGCGAACGCGGTATGCCGGTCGGGCGAGATCTGCCCTGGCACCTGGTACGGCGACGTCACGGAGGCGACGTGCGGGGCGTGCGCGAGCGTCCCGAGGACCTGCTCCACACGAGGCCGCACGGCCGTGACGTCCCCGTCCGCGTGGATGGCCAGTGTGAGGGTGTCGCCGTTCTGCTGCGGGAAGTGCTCCTTGATCAGGTCCTGGGCGCGCGCGGACTCGGTGTCGCCGCCCGCGAAGTCGTTGTCGGCCGGGGCCGAGAGACCGAAGCCGACCGCCATCACGGCCACGGCGCCGACGATCCACAGCAGCAGGACCCGGCGCCGTCGGCGGTAACAGAATCGGGCCAGCCGTACGAGCGGGCCTTCGTGCACAGGAATCACCTCGAATAATTCGTGTGCCCAAAGAGTCCCGAGTCCGGCCTGCCGCGGGCAACATGCTCGCGATGACACTTCGGCGGCCGCGTACTCCGTGAGATGTACGCGGCGGTACGCGCCTACAGCGTGTACTGGACCGCGCATCGTTCGGCGACGATCGGCGTGACGCACTCCTCGATGACCTTCCGATGCACGGGGTGGTCGCGGTAGACGAGGTACGCGTCACGGTCCGCGAAGTCGGCCACCACGGCGAAGTCGAAGTTGCCGGCGTTGACACCGGCGTCGCCGCCGACGGCGTAGGCACGGAGCTCGGGGATCGCCCCGGGCAGCGCGTTCAGCCGGTCCTCGAGGGTCTTCTTCTGCTCCGCGGTCGCGTCCTCATGCCACCGGAACATCACCACGTGCCGGAACCCTGCCATTGTTTCCTCCTCGCGCTCACTGCCTCGGAGACGACCTTACGAGGTCCGCCGGGCAGGGAAAGGGGGCGGCCGGTGGAACCTGACCGCCCCCTGGTTTACCGAGTCCTTCAGGACCAGGACACTCCGTCCATAACGCCTTCCTCTCCCCGCGCGTCCGCAGTGATCCCGCTCCCCAGATGCGGTGATCTCCTGGCACCGAGGCTAGAAGCTCGACGGCCAACTTGAAATACGTCTTTTGACCTATTTTGACCCAAGCACTACGTGCATTTACTGTTTCACGTACGGTCACGGACGCTCTTGGTCAGCCGTCACCCGCGCGGATATCCATCGGCCCGGTTCCCGATAGCGTGACCACCTGTGAAGATAGTGGACCTGCACCCCTGGCCTACGGCGGCCGAGGAGGCGGCGACCATCCAGGAAAGGCTGCGCCCCCTCGCCGATCTGACCTCGCCCGGACCCCGGACCGTACGCACGGTGGCGGGCCTCGACGTGGCCTATGCCGATGACCAGCTGGCCGCCGCGGCGGTCGTGCTGGACGCGGACAGCCTCGACGTCGTCGAGGAGGCCACGGTCCTCGACCGGCCCACCTTCCCCTACGTCCCCGGCCTGTTCGCGTTCCGTGAGCTGCCGGCGCTGGTGGAGGCCCTGCGCAAGCTCAGCGTCACCCCCGACCTCCTGGTCTGCGACGGTCACGGGCTCGCGCACCCGAAGCGGTTCGGGCTCGCCTGCCACCTCGGCGTGCTGACCGGGCTGCCCTCGATCGGCGTCGGCAAGACACGGCTGGTCGGCTCCTACGACGAGCCCGCCGCCGCCCGCGGCGCCTGGGGCGCGCTGCGCGACGGCGGCCAGGTCATCGGGCGCGCGCTGCGCACGCAGACGGGCGTCCGGCCGGTGTTCGTCTCGGTGGGACACCGCGCCGACCTGGAGTTGGCCTGTGCCGTGACGCTGCGGCTCGCGCCGCGCTACCGCCTGCCGGAGACCACGCGCCGGGCCGACCATCTGTCCCGGGAGACCCTCACAGGTTGTTGAGGAAACGCCTGGCCAACGGCCCGGCGGCTTTGGCGCCGAACCCGCCTCCCTCGACGATGACGGCGAACGCCAGGTCCCCGCGGAAGCCGATGAACCACGCGTGCGTGGGTGGTTCCTTGCCGTTCTCGCCCGCGGCGTACTCGGCCGTGCCGGTCTTGCCGGCGGTACCGGCCGGGAGGTGGACGTCCTTCGCGGTGCCCGTCGTCACCACGGCGCGCATCATGTCGGCGAGCTGGGAACGCAGGCTCGGGTCGAGCCGGCCCGGCTTGGCCTTCTGCGGGATCGGCGGGGCCGATACGAAGA
>DASQPY010000231.1:0-3849 GCA_035643735.1 Actinoallomurus sp.
TTCTGCTCATCGTCGGTGCCGGCACCTACTCCCTCGACGCTCGCCGGGGCCGCATGACCACGGATCCGGCCGCCGCGACCGGAGATGCGGGTCGATGAACTGAAGGAGATCCGCGGCCGGGTCCTCGTCAGGCGGTCGCCCGACCGGCACGGCCGGAGGGCGGGCCGGAGCGGGCGGCCTGCGGCGGCGCGGAGCGCCGTCGCCGCTGACCTGCGGATGCGACTGCCCGCGAGTGACTCCTATGTGTTCATCCTGGCTAGTTGCACGCTGCGAAGGTTTGAGGGCTGAGCACAGTCTCCTACCACGGGACAGGGCTTCCGTCCCAGGAGAAGAACTCCCCGGAGGGCCCGTCGTCTGGGAGCAGCGCCAGCCGGACCGCGCCCGCCGCGGCCTCGGCCGGGTCGCCGTCGCTGGTGGCGGCGGTGGCGTTGAGGTCGGTCCGGCGCAGGCCTGGTGCCAGTGCGTTGACCTTGATGCCGTCATCGGCCAGGGTGTGGGCGTAGAACGCTGTCAGTGCGTTCAGTGCGGTCTTGGACGACCGGTAGGCGGCGTAGGTGCCTCGGTGTGGGAACTGCGGCCCGGTGGTCCAGGTCAGCGATCCAGTGCCGCTGGAGATGTTCACGATCCGCGGGTGCGCGGACCGCCGCAGCGCCGGCAGGAAGGCGTTGGTCACCCCGACGACCCCGAAGACGTTCGTCTCATAGATGCGGCGAAAGGTGTCGACGTCCTCTCGGTCCGGCGTGTCGCCATCGCCAGAGATACCGGCGTTGTTGACCAGAATGTCCAGGGTGTCGACGTGACGCGCGGCGTCGGCGATGCTCGCGGCATCGGTCACGTCGAGGATGAGCGGCCGCGCGTCGCCGCCTATCGCCTCGACGGCGCGTTCTCCGCGCGCCGCGTCGCGCGAGCCGACGTAAACGGTGAGGCCCGCGCCTGCGAGCTGGCGGGCGATCTCCTTGCCGATGCCCTTGTTGGCACCGGTGACCAGCGCGATCAAGTTGTCCATGTTGTCGAGGGTGCCCGTCGGCGGCGCGGTCGTTCCAGGCACAATCGATACCAGTCAGAAGGGAACCAGGGAGGTACCCCATGGCGAGAGCCGAACTGGCCCGCTTCCTGCGAGACCGGAGGGAGGGGCTGCGCCCGGAAGACGTGGGCCTACCTACGGGGCCCCGGCGCCGCACGCCGGGCCTGCGCCGCGAGGAGGTCGCCGACCTGGCCTGCATGTCGGTCGACTACTACGTCCGGCTGGAGCAGGCACGGGGTCCACGCCCGTCTCCGCGGATCCTGAACTCCTTGGCAGGCGCGCTCCGGCTCGCGCCCGGCGAGCGAACGCACTTGTACCGGCTGGCCGGCGTGGCTCCGGAACCTCCCGCCGGGCCGTCGCGGGAGGTCCGCCCGTACGTGGCGGGCCTGCTGCACCGGATCCCGGAAACCGCGGTCGTCGTCACCGCGGCCACCTACGACATGATTGCCTGGAACCCGCTCGCCGAAGCGCTGCTCGGCGACCTCCCCGCCCAGCCCAACCTGGCCCGCCGGCGCTTCCTGTTCCGCGATCAGGTGCTGACCACGGGCCACGAGGAGTTCGGTGAATACGCGGTGGCGCGGCTGCGGGCCGCCGCCGACCGGTATCCCCGCGACGCGGCCCTGACCGCCCTGCTGGCCGAGCTCAAGGCGGGCAGCGCGGAGTTCAACGCGATCTGGGCCACCAACCCGGTACGCGCCCCCGGCCATCGGACCAAGACCATGACGCACCCCGAACTCGGCCGGCTCCGCATCAACTGCGACATCCTCACCGTCCCCGACGACGACCAGCAGGTCGTGTTCATGACCGCCGATCCGCATACGCCGACCGCCCGTGCACTACGCCACCTGGCCGCCCAGGTCGCGTGACCGGCTTCTAGCACTCGACGGCGCCGCAGCCGGCCGAGGGTCGCCCGGCTTGGTGTGCGGATCTACAGAGATGCACCGCGGGGCGCGCTCACCGGCACATCGCGTCGATGATCACTGAAAAGTCCGGAAACTCTGCTCGTGCCGCCGCCACGATCTCCGCCGCCGAACGGCGCCCGCCCGGCGCGTGCCGCTCGGCGATCGCCTGGAACGCCTCGTTCGGCCGCGTCTCACCGTTCGGGTCGCTGAATGCCTCCTCGGGGCCGAACCCGTCCGCGAACAACCAGAGCAGGTCGCCCAGATCGCGGGCTATCACGCCGCGCTCCCCCTCGGAACCGATGGAGATGACCGGCTGCTCGGTGATCGGCGCACCCGGCCGAGCCAGCCAGAACCCGACATAATCGCCCGTCCCGGTAGCGCCGAAGAAGCGGAACTCGCGGCCGTCGGCCTCTTCGTTACCGGTCCACAGGCGGAACCACCACGCGGTCTTCTCAGGCGCCTCGAACCTCCACCACCGCGGCCAAGGCGGTGGGCAAGGCGAGATCTTCAGGTGCCTGCGTCATCCTGAGAGGTTAACCGCCTCACATCGGCTGTGACGGGGCGCGGTGAAGACCGCCGGCGGATCGTTGAGTCGTACGGGTCCGGAAGTCGGATGCGCGCCCACGGCGCCATCGGCCGCCCCTGGGTTGGGTCGCCGGTATCCGGCTCAGAGGTCTTGAGTCCACACGCCCTGCGAATGGCCGGCACCACCTGAGGTCGACGGCCTGTCACCTGGCATGACCGCACCTTATTGGGAGCGCCGGAGAATCTTTCCGGCGAGACGATCCTCCGGCTCGGTGACCCGAGGCCTGTCCCGTCCCAGGTCTGAGGGCGGCGTGGTCAGCATGTCGGACCTGGTCGATACGGTGCCGCCACACCAACGAACGTAGGGCGATGATATGGGCACCTGGGTCGCTTACCTTGCATTCCGCACCCTGACCGACGGCCGCGAGCCGCTTCCCGACTGCGAGCGCGTCACCGCAGCACTCCCCGGATGGACCTACCTCGCCGACGAGATCGAGAATCACGACCAATTGCAGGCCTCGCTCGCGGACATTCCCGGCCCGGCTCTGCTGTCGGTGGTCTGCGACAGCGACTTCGCCGAGGTCTCTGGCCATCTGGACGGCACGTTGCAGTGGAGCACCTACATCAACCAGCGATCGGCCGCCGCACTCGACGCTCCCACGTCCGACCTCCAACCGGCCGAGGACGAGGACCTGCTCGACCGGATCACGGCTTGGGCCCGGGCGGCGTACGCGCCGCCGGTGGACCGTGACCGGCTGCGGAAGATCTTCGCGACGTCCTACGTCTTCGCCGACGACGGCCTACTCGCCCTCGAACAACTGCTCGGCGTGATCTCGCCCGAGGCCCGGCCCTTCGGCAACGACCAGCAGACCGACTACCAGATCACCCTGTTCGCTCCGGCCGGTGAAACCGTGTCGGACGAAGCGATCGCCGAGATTGAGCGGGCGGTCCAGGGCAAGTCCGAGCGCCGCGACCCCGAGGAGAACGGACACTGGGTCGCGTTCTTCGTGCCCAAGACCCATGAGCCGACCGTTGCCATCCCGGCGTTCACGGCGGTCCTACAGCGGCTGAAGATCTCCCCGTCCACCATGGTCCACTGGGACGGCTGCGACGGCTGGACACCTCTGGCGGACCTCGACCGGTAGGCCCTGCCGCCGTTACTTGCACCGGCGCTCGACCCCGAGCCGCACGACCGTGCGGTCTATACCCCGCATGGCCCGGTCGAACTGAACCACCATGACATCGCCCGGGCCATGTCCAGCCGGCCTTGGCCGAACGGAAGCCGTAGGTACCCCTCGCCGGCGAGAGTTCGAGATCCTGAAACTGGTCGCGGCCGGGACCCAACCGTGTCGCGGCGGCCAAGCTGCTCATCAGCGAGGCCACCGTCAGACCCATCTG
>DASQPY010000232.1:0-9150 GCA_035643735.1 Actinoallomurus sp.
GCCGTGGACGGCGTGGACCTCGAGGTACGCGACGGCGAGTTCTTCGCGATGCTCGGCCCGTCCGGCTCCGGCAAGACGACGGTGCTGCGGATGATCGCCGGTTTCGAGACGCCGACCGCGGGCCGGGTCCACCTCGGTGGCCGCGACGTCACCAGACAGGCGCCGTTCGACCGCGACGTCAACACGGTCTTCCAGGACTACGCGCTGTTCCCGCACATGAACGTCCTGGCCAATGTGGAGTACGGCCTCAAGGTCAAGAAGGTCAGCGCGAAAGAGCGCCGCGAACGCGCGCTGCAGGCCCTGGAGACCGTACGCCTCGAAGGCTTCGACAAGCGCAAGCCCGGCCAGTTGTCCGGTGGGCAGCGGCAGCGCGTCGCGCTCGCCCGCGCGCTGGTCAACCGGCCCAAGGTGCTCCTGCTGGACGAGCCGCTGGGCGCCCTCGACCTCAAGCTCCGCGAGGAGATGCAGGTCGAGCTGAAGGCCATCCAGCGCCGGATCGGCATCACGTTCCTGTTCGTCACCCACGACCAGGAAGAGGCGCTCACGATGAGCGATCGGATCGCGGTGTTCAACGCGGGCCGGATCGAGCAGATCGGAACGCCCGCGGAGGTGTACGAGCAGCCCGCCTCGGCGTTCGTGGCCGGGTTCGTCGGCACCTCCAACCTCATCGAGGGCGATGCGGCCCTCTCCATTCTCGGCCGGAAGGGCGTCTACAGCGTCCGTCCGGAAAAGCTTCGCGTCGACACCGAACTCGACGCGGAACTGCCCGAAGGCGACCACTCCGCGACCGGCACGGTCGCGGAGGTCGTCTACGCGGGGGCGGCCACCCGATTCGTCGTGGACCTCGACGCGGGCGGCCGGCTGGTGGCCATGCAGCAGAACCTGCAGGCCTCCTCGATGGACGTGCTCAAGCTGCGCGACGCCCGGGTCAGGCTCGCATGGCGGCGGGAGCACGAGTTCTCCATCACCGGTTCGATGTGACCCTGATGTGACAGCGCCGATCCATGATCGGCCGACCGTCACGCCGCGGTCCCTCATCGCGGTGTTCACCGGAAATCCCTCATCTGAATCCCATCTGATCGGAGTCCCCATGCGGTCCACGCGCCTCGCGCTCGTCGCGATGGCTGCCGTTTCGCTGTTGGCGGCCGGTTGCGGCGACAACAGCAGCACGTCCAAAGGCGGCGGCGGTACCGAAGCCGGCTTCACACCACCGAAGATGTCCGCGATGCAGACCCTCGGCGCAGGCGAGGGCCAGGTCAACCTCGTGGCCTGGGCCGGATATGCCGAGGACGGTTCGAACGACAAGACGGTCGACTGGGTCCACCCGTTCGAGAAGGCGACCGGCTGCAAGGTCAACACCAAGATCGCCGGTACGTCCGACGAAATGGTCACCCTGATGAAGACCGGCGAGTACGACGCCGTGTCGGCCTCGGGTGACGCCTCGCTGCGGCTCATCGCCGGCGGCTCGGTCGCGCCGGTCAACACGAACCTCGTCCCGAACTACAAGGACGTGTTCCCGGATCTGAAGACGAAGCCGTGGAACTCCGTCAACGGAGTCGCCTACGGCATCCCGCACGGCCGGGGCGCCAACCTGCTGATGTGGCGCACCGACAAGGTCAAGCCGGCTCCGACCTCCTGGGGAGCGGTGTTCGACCCGAACTCCCCGTACAAGGGTCACATCACCGCGTACGACTCGCCGATCTACATCGCCGACGCGGCGCTGTACCTGTCCGCGACCCAGCCGAGCCTGGGCATCAAGGACCCGTACGCGCTGGACCAGAAGCAGTTCGACGCCTCGGTCAACCTGCTCAAGCAGCAGAAGGCCAACATCGGCGAGTACTGGTCGGACTACCTGAAGTCCCAGCAGTCCTTCAAGAACGGCGACACGGTCCTCGGCACCACCTGGCAGGTGATCGCGAACGGCCTGGCCGCCGACAAGGCGCCCGTCCAGACGATCCTTCCCTCCGAGGGCTCGACCGGCTGGTCGGACACCTGGATGGTCGCCGCCAAGGCCAAGCACCCGAACTGCGCGTACAAGTGGATGGACTGGATCATCTCGCCGAAGGCGAACGCCCAGGTCGGCGAGTGGTTCGGCGAGGCGCCGTCCAACAGCAAGGCGTGCGCGCTGACCAGTGACAAGAAGTTCTGCGACACCTACCACGCGGCGGACGAACCGTACTGGACCAAGGTCCACTACTGGAACACGCCGATCTCGCAGTGCCTCGACGGCCGCAAGAACGTCCAGTGCGTCGACTACGCCAAGTGGACGCAGGCCTGGACACAGATCAAGGGCTGATGACTGTTTCCGCCTCACCCGGCGGGCCGGTTCGCCGGCTCGCCGGGCTGCTCCACCGACGGCCCTCCATCAGGCTCGCCGGACTGCTGAGCGCGCCGCTGCTGTGGCTCGTCGTGGCCTACCTGGGCTCACTGGGCGCGCTGTTCGTCACCGCGTTCTGGACCACGAACGAGTTCACCGGCGACGTGGTGAAGGTCTTCGACCTGGGCAACTTCCAGGACCTGGTGAACCAGAGCGTCTACCGGACCATCACCGTCCGCAGCGTCGGGGTCGCGGTGGCGGTGACGGTCATCGACAGCCTGGTGGCCTTCCCGATGGCGTTCTATATGGCCAAGGTCGCCTCACCACGGGCGCAGCGCTGGCTGGTCATCGCCGTGCTGACGCCGCTCTGGGCGGGCTACCTGGTCAAGGCGTACGCGTGGCGCATCATGTTCTCCGGCTCCGGCGTGCTCGACTGGTTCCTCAGCCCCGTCGGTGGCCACGGACCCGGGTACGGCCTGCCGGCCACCATCGTGACGCTGGCCTATCTCTGGCTGCCGTACATGATCCTTCCCATCTACGCGGGACTGGAGCGGCTGCCGGGCTCGATGCTGGACGCCGCGGGTGACCTCGGCGCCCACTCCTTCCGTACCTTCCGCACGGTCGTCTGGCCGCTGGTCTTCCCGGCGGTCGTCGCCGGCTCGATCTTCACGTTCTCGCTGTCGCTCGGCGACTACATCGCGGTGAAGATCGTCGGTGGCCGGAGCCAGCTGATCGGCAACGTGGTCTACGACAACGTCGGCACGGCGAACAACCTGCCGTTCGCCGCCGCCGTCGCGACCGTTCCGGTGGCGATCATGGTCATCTACCTGCTCGCGGTCCGCCGCACCGGCGCACTGGAGAACCTGTGAATCTCTCGCGAGGCACGCGGATCGCGTTGCGCGTGGCGATGATCGTCGGGCTCGCGGTCATCTATGTGCCGTTGTTCGTCGTGCTGATCAACTCCTTCAACGCCGACAAGACCTTCGGGTGGCCGCCGACGCACCTGACCGGTGAGTGGTGGACGCGTGCCTGGCAGAACGGTGGCGTACGGGGTGCCCTGTGGACCTCGGTCAAGGCCGGCATCGGCGCCACCGCGGTCGCCTGCGTGCTGGGCACGATGGCGGCGTTCGCCGTGCAGCGCTACCGGTTCTTCGGCCGGGAGACCGTGTCGTTGCTGGTGATCCTGCCGATCGCACTGCCCGGCATCGTCACCGGCATCGCGCTGAACAACGCCTTCCGTACGGTGCTGTCGCCGTTCGGGATCCAGCTCGGGCTGTTCACCGTCGTGGTCGGGCACGCGACCTTCTGCATCGTGACGATCTACAACAACGTCCTGGCCCGGCTGCGGCGCCTGGGAACGAACGTCGAGGAGGCCTCGGCCGACCTCGGTGCCGATACGTTCCAGACGTTCAGGTACGTTACGTTTCCGTTGCTCCGCTCCGCCCTGCTGGCCGGTGGCCTGCTGTCGTTCGCGCTGTCGTTCGACGAGATCATCGTCACCACCTTCACGTCGGGCGCGGGCGTGGAGACGCTGCCCATCTGGATCTTCAACAACCTGTTCCGGCCCAACCAGGCACCGATCGTCAACGTGGTGGCCGCCGCGCTCATCGTGCTTTCGGTCGTACCCGTCTACATCGCCCAGCGCATCTCCGGAGACACCCGCGCCATCTAGGCCACCCCACAGGAGGACGCAATGAAGCGCACCGTACGAAACTTCGTCAACGGCTCGCACTCTGACGCCGCCGACGGTCGTACAGCCGATCTGATCAGCCCGGTCACGGGCGAGGCGTTCGGCACCGCCCCGGTCTCCGGCCAGGCCGACGTCGACGCCGCGTTCGACGCGGCGTCGTCCGCCTTCGAGGGCTGGCGGGACACCACCCCCGCCGAGCGGCAGCTCGCGCTGCTGCGCATGGCGGACGCCTTCGAGGCCCGCGCCGACGAGCTCGTCGCGCTGGAGTCGGAGAACACCGGCAAGCCGCTCGGCCTGACGGCGTCGGAGGAGATCCCTCCGATGATCGACCAGATCCGCTTCTTCGCCGGCGCGGCGCGCGTCCTGGAGGGACGGTCCGCGGGGGAGTACATGGCGGGCCACACCTCGTTCGTCCGGCGTGAGCCGATCGGGGTGTGCGCCCAGGTCACGCCGTGGAACTACCCGATGATGATGGCGGTGTGGAAGTTCGCGCCCGCGCTCGCGGCCGGTAACACCGTCGTCCTCAAGCCATCAGATACAACACCGGCCACGACCTCCCTGATGGCCGAGATCGCCGCCGAGTTCCTCCCGCCGGGCGTGTTCAACGTGATCTGCGGCGACCGCGACACCGGGCGGCTGCTCGTGGACCACCCGACGCCGCAGATGGTCTCGATCACCGGCTCGGTCCGCGCCGGCATCGAGGTGGCGCGCTCGGCCGCGAACGACCTGAAGAACGTCCACTTGGAGCTCGGCGGCAAGGCGCCGGTCGTCGTCTTCGACGACGCGGACGTCGAGGCCGCGGCCGCCGCGATCGCCGAGGCGGGCTACTTCAACGCGGGCCAGGACTGCACCGCCGCGACCCGCGTCCTCGCCGGCCCGGGCGTGCACGACGACTTCGCCGCGGCCCTCGCCGAGGTCGCCGCCTCGACGAAGACCGGCCTGCCGGACGATGAGGACGTGCTGTACGGCCCGCTGAACAACGCGAACCAGCTCGACCGGGTGAGCGGGATCATCGACCGGCTGCCGTCGCATGCGTCCGTGCGCGCCGGCGGCTCGCGCGCCCGCGAGCAGGGCTTCTTCTACTCGCCCACGGTCGTGTCCGGGTTGCGCCAGGACGACGAGGCGATCCAGGACGAGATCTTCGGCCCGGTCATCACGGTCCAGAGGTTCTCCGACGAGGACGAGGCGGTCCGCTGGGCCAACGGCGTACGGTACGGTCTCGCGTCCTCGGTCTGGACCCGTGACCACGGCCGCGCGATGCGGATGGCCAAGCGGCTCGACTTCGGCTGCGTGTGGATCAACACGCACATCCCGCTCGTCGCCGAGATGCCGCACGGCGGCTTCAAGCACTCCGGCCAGGGCAAGGACCTGTCGATGTACGGCTTCGAGGACTACACGCGCGTCAAGCACGTGATGTCCAACATCGAGATCTGAACCGCACTCCTCTACCCGTCGCGCCGGGGGCCCGCGTGCTCCCGGCGTGACGGCCGCAGGGCCAGTACGTCCTCGCCACCGGGCTTACCGTCCTCGCGCAGGACGCTGTACATCACGGCGTCGCGCCACTCACCGTCACGGAAGGCGTAGCCGCGCAGCACACCCTCACGGGTGAACCCGGCCTTGCTCAACGCCCACTGCTCGGCCGTGTTGGTGATCTCGGTGATCGCCTGGACCCGATTGACCTGAGTATGGGCGAACAGGTAGTCCACCAGCAGCCGCTGGGCCTCCGTGCCGTACCCGAGCCCCCGCACCTTGGGCAGCATGCCGATGCCGATGTTCCAGCAGTGAGAGGCCCGCGTCGTCCTGTGCCGGCGCCAGTTCACGAAGCCGAGCGGCTCGGCCGAGGCCACGACCATGAGGGTGCCGCCCTCTCTGGTCAGCAGACCGGTCTCCTCCCAGCGCCGCCGGAGCCATTGCGGGTCGAACCATCCCCGCCAACTGTGCTCCCCGGACGCCTCCGGATCCCCCAGGAGTCGTTCGATCACCGCGAGGTCGTCTTCGGCCACGGGCCTCAACCGCAGTTGATCGTTCATGCTCGCAGAGCTTAGACATCCAGGGGCCTCCTTTGTCCAGCGGTTGCGGGCCGCTTGTGGTCGGCACGGCCCGCGAGCCACTGGCCGAGCTTCTCAGCCGAGAATTCCGGCTACTTCAGCGGAGCGAGGCAAAGGACGTACCCGGGCTTGCCGATCTTGCCTTTCCAGTACGCGGTCGTGGCCGTAGGGAATGGCTTGCAGATTGCCGCGGAATTCACGCTGACTTCGGTCTGGGTCTTGTTATCGACTTTGCCGACGACCTTGAGTGAGGCGTCGCCGCTGCCGCAGTAGACAACCTTGATGTTGTCGTGGTCCGGCTTGTCACACAGTCGTTGACGACGGCGGATCCGGTGTTGGACCCGCTCGCGCTCAGTGCCGTGATCACGATTCCGATCACGATCAACACGAGAATGACAAGGGCGACGATCCTGCGCCCGCGCCTTTTCTGGGGCGGCGGTGGTGCAAAGGCGGGACCGGGCTGTCGCGGGACAGTTCCGTGCTGCTGGGACTCGGGCATCCTTTTCCCCCTCGGGAGCGAGCCATTCGTCCTTCTTCGATGCCGGGGCGGCTTGGCGGTTCGCATATCGCCAATTGATTTCGGCGGCCGCGACGGGCCGGTCACGCACCGTCGCGAAGACTCTGCCGGGCGGGCGAGAGCAAAAAGACGAAACGCCGTCGCGGGCGGTGGTCACCGGAAAAATCAAGTGAGAGCCTGGGACGTCCAAAGAGAAGATCAAGTGAGGAGCCGGTGCGTGTCCATCCTTGCGACCTCCGACCCGACCTCCGATGCGGGTGACCGGCTCGGAGCGCTGCTCGGCCCGCGCGCGGCGCGGGTGCTCACGGCCTACGCGGTGCCCTGCCTGCACTACGCGCACTGGCAGGCGCTGTGGAGGTTCCGCCTCGCCGAGTGGACCAACGACACCACGTACGGCACCGACCGCTACCACTGCCTCTGCGAGACGTTCGGGGAGATGGCACGCCAGCGCCTCCCCGGGGTGCGGGTGCACCTTCCCAAGGACCGGCTCGGCACGCCGTTCACCATCTCGGCCGGCCGGTGGCTGGTCTACCCCTGGCGGTACGGCAAGACCCGGGACGACCGGTACCAGGGGCTGTCGTTCAACGAGGAGACCGGGATCCGTTCGAAGATCGTCGGTGGGGGTCCGCCCGGGCAGCAGGTGCTGGAGTACGAGGGCCTGCCCGCCGTGCCACTGTCGAACGTCGTCGTCCTCGCCTGGTCCGGCAACCGGCACGAGGGCCTCACGCGTGCCTTTCTCGCCTCGCCCGTGGTCTACGAGGACCTGATCTACTGGCGCGACGACACGTTCATCGAGCTCGACGTCGAGGCGGGGCGCCGCCCGTACGGGCTGCCGCCGATGCCCGGCCTGCCCGCGGTCGCCGACGTGCCGCGGCCGCCCGAGTTCGACATCGGCCTCGTCGACAGCGAGCGGGGCATCGATTTCGGCGCGGCGGAGAATGAGATGACCGGAACCGATGGCTAGGGTGATGGACCGCCGGTGACGAAAGGGGACGGAGGAGGCCGTACGTGGACGCCCAGCACGACGGCGGCTTCCCCGCGGTTCCTTCGCCCGACGATGCCGAGCCCACCGCCTTCGACCCGGACCGGCTGACACTCGCACGTGAGCGGAGCGGGCTGACCAAGCGCGACCTGGCCGCCCGGGTGGGCCTCACGGCCGCGGCGATCACGCAGTTCGAGCGGCGGCAGGCACGCCCGTCCGCCGAGACCCTCACGCGGCTCGCCGCCGAGCTGGGCCTCCCGGTCGGCTACTTCGCGGCGGGACGCCCGGTGCTGCCGGTGGCCGAGGAGGCCACCCACTTCCGCAGTCTGCGCACCACCCGTGTTTACGAACGCCGGCAGGCGCGGGCGACGATGAGTCATCTGGCCGAGGCGGTACGGGCGATCCAGGCCGTCGTACGGCTGCCCGAGCTGCGGCTGCCGCGTCTCGATGAGCGCTTGGAAGCGGAAGAGGCCGCACGCCGTCTCCGTGCGGAGTGGGACCTGCCCGCCGGTCCGGTCCACCACCTCGTCCGTCTGATCGAGGCCAACGGCGCGGTGGTCAGCATGGCGCGCTTCGGGGCGGGGGAGCGGATCGACGCGTTCTCCTGCCGCCCGTCCGGACTCGACCGGCCGCTGATCTGCCTGTCCCGCGACCGGGGCAACCCGCTGCGCCGCCGCTTCAGCGCCGCCCACGAGCTGGGACACCTCCTCCTGCACGACGAGGCCGAGCCGGGCGGCCGGCGGCACGAGCACGAGGCCAACCGCTTCGCCGCCGAGTTCCTCACGCCTGCGCCGCAGATCGCGGCACTCCTGCCGACGCGCCTGGACTTCGCCCGCCTGCTGGAACTCCAGCGCGCGTGGGGCGTGTCGGTCCAGGCACTGCTGCGCCGCAGCCACGAACTGGGCCGAGTCGGTGACGACCTCTACCGCCGGGGCCAGGTCACCTTGACCCGCCTGGGCTGGCGCCGCGACGAGCCGAGGGGCGAGTACCCGACGGAGTGGCCGGCCGTCCTGACCGAGGCGGTCACCCTGGGCACCGAACGCGGTCTGACCGAGGAGTCCCTCGCCGCCCGGCTGAGCCTCCCGGCCGCCGAGGTGCGCGAACTCCTGAGCCATGTCACCGACGACCGGCCCCGCCTGACACTCGTGCCGGACCGCACTGACTGAGCCGGGCGCCCCCGGCCGCGCCGGGGCCCCGGCATCCCCCTGGAGGAGCCTGATGTCGGAACAGGACACACTGGTCGTCTGGTTGAAGTCGCTGAACGCGGCCGAATACAAGGCGCTGCTGGCGGCCCGGCCGGATGCGGTGTGGAGCCCGTACGCCCGGGCGCGGATCGGGCGTCACCGGACGGGTGTCGCCGGTGCGATGTCCGCCAACGCGCTCCCCTCCCCGCACGACCTCGCCGGTCCACTGCTGGAAGAGTCCTCGATCATCGCCGCGGTCGTACGGTTGACGACGCCGCAGGTGCAGGTCTTCGAGGCCGTACAGTTTCTCGGCGACGGAGGCCGGCGATCCGAGCTGCGCGACCTGCTGGACGTGTCCGGCGCCGACACCGAGAAGCGGCTCGATGAGGTGCTCGGCGAACTCGCGGGACTC
>DASQPY010000233.1:0-8989 GCA_035643735.1 Actinoallomurus sp.
GAGGACCCGGGCAACGCCGGTGGCACCGGTGGCGGCCGCCCGCGAGGCACTCCCCGCCCGCGAGACACTCCCCGCCCGCCCAGGGGGCTCCAGCCCACTTCCATTGTCCAGGGCGATCGCCATGGGGAATAGGGCTCGGCGAAGCTGTGGATGACCACCGTCCGCGCGGTCCGTTCCCCCGGCTCGCCGCGGGATGTCGGCCGTAGGCCGTAGGCTTCTTTGAGTGTCGACGCTTGTAAGCCATCCCCTTCTTGACGGCCTCAACGACGCCCAGCGCGCGGCGGTCGTGCACCGAGGCGGCCCGCTGCTGATCGTGGCCGGAGCCGGCTCGGGTAAAACGCGCGTGCTCACCCACCGCATCGCCTACCTCCTCGCCGAGCGTGACGTTCAGCCCGGGGAGATCATGGCGATCACGTTCACCAACAAGGCCGCCGGTGAGATGAGAGAGCGCGTCGAGGCGCTCGTCGGCAACCGATCCCGCGCGATGTGGGTGATGACGTTCCACTCCGCCTGCGTGCGCATCCTGCGCCGGGAGGCGAAGCGGCTGGGCTTCCCCAGCGGTTTCTCGATCTATGACCAGGCCGACTCGCAGCGGCTGATGGCGCTGGTCTGCCGGGAGCTCGACCTGGACCCCAAGCGTTACCCGCCGCGCGGCTTCTCCGCCCAGGTCTCCAACCTCAAGAACGAACTGATCGACTACGAGACCTTCCGCGGTCAGGCGTCCACCCATCTCGAAAAGACGCTCGCCGAGGCGTACGAGACCTACCAGGCGCGGCTTCAGCAGGCCGGCGCGCTGGACTTCGACGATCTGATCATGACGACCGTCAACCTCCTGCAGGCGTTCCCGGACGTCGCCGAGCACTACCGGCGGCGGTTCCGTCACGTGCTCGTGGACGAATACCAGGACACCAACCACGCGCAGTACGTCCTGGTCCGCGAGCTGGTCGGGCAGCAGGGCGACGACGAGTCGCTCGCCCCGGCGGAGCTGTGCGTGGTCGGTGACGCCGACCAGTCGATCTACGCCTTCCGCGGCGCGACGATCCGCAACATCCTGGAGTTCGAGCGCGACTATCCGGACGCGAGCGTCATCCTGCTGGAGCAGAACTACCGCTCCACGCAGACGATCCTGTCGGCGGCCAACGCGGTGATCGAGCGCAACGCCGACCGTAAGCCGAAGCGCCTGTGGTCCGACCAGGGCAACGGACCCAACGTCACCGGCTACGTCGCCGACAACGAGCACGACGAGGCGGCGTTCGTCGCGCAGGAGATCGACCGGCTCACCGACGACGAGGACATCAAGCCCGGTCAGGTGGCGGTCTTCTACCGCACCAACGCGCAGTCGCGTGTGTTCGAAGAGGTCTTCATCCGCGTCGGCCTGCCGTACAAGGTCGTCGGCGGCGTGCGGTTCTATGAGCGCCGGGAGATCCGCGACCTGCTCGCCTATCTCCGGGTCCTGGGCAACCCCGAGGACACCGTGAGCCTGCGGCGCATCCTCAACGTCCCCAAGCGCGGCATCGGCGACCGTGCCGAGGCCTGTGTCGAGGCGCTGGCGGGGCGCGAGCGCATCTCGTTCTGGCAGGCGCTGCGGCGGGCCGACGAGGCGCCCGCGATCGCCACCCGCTCGCTCAACCAGATCAAGGACTTCGTCGCGCTGCTGGACGAGCTGGGCGAGATGGTGGAGACCTCCACGCCGGCCGAGCTCGTCGAGGCCATCCTGACCAAGAGCGGCTACCTCGCCGAGCTCGAAGGCTCGCGCGACCCGCAGGACGAGACCCGCATCGAGAACCTCCGCGAGATGGAGTCGGTGGCGGCCGAGTTCGAGGAGCGCCTGGCGACGGGCGTGCTGGCGGCGGCCGAGCCCGCCGACGGCGAGCAGGTACGGGAGCGTCCCGCCGAGGGCCGGCTCGTTGAGTTCCTGGAGCAGGTGGCGCTCGTCGCCGACGCCGACCAGATTCCCGGGGGGCAGAGCGGTGTCGTCCCTCCCGGCGAGCGCAGCCCCGAGGGCGGCGACGGCGTCGTCACCCTGATGACCCTGCACACCGCCAAGGGCCTGGAGTTCCCCGTCGTCTTCCTCACCGGCATGGAGGACGGCGTCTTCCCGCACCTGCGTTCGCTCGGCGACCCCAAGCAGCTGGAGGAGGAGCGGCGGCTCGCGTACGTCGGCATCACCCGCGCGCGGCAGCGGCTCTACGTCTCCCGCGCGACGATGCGCAGCTCGTGGGGCGCGCCGTCGTACAACCCGGCGTCGCGGTTCCTCACCGAGATCCCCGAGACGCTGGTCGAGTGGCAGCGCTCGGAGGCCTCGGGCACTCCGGCGATGGCCTCGGTCGCCCAGCGACCGGGCGTACGCTCGCCGGGAAACCGCCAGGTTCCGGCACTGTCCACGGGCGACCGGGTCGTCCACGACGCCTTCGGGCTGGGCACGGTCGTCACCGTCGACGGCGCCGGAGAAAAGGCCGCCGCGACCGTTGATTTCGGCGGCGACTACGGCGTCAAGCGCTTCGTCCTCCGCTACGCACCGATCCAGAAACTCTAAAGAGGTTGCACGTTTCGGATGGCCGGATGCGGGCGTCGACATGTTGCGCGCGGACCTGCATGATGCACGTGGGAGCACCTGCGGCCCGTTGGGAGGAAAATGGGGCGGTTCGCGCGGCGTCTCCTCGTCGCAGTCGTCTTCGTCGTGACCACGGTCTCGTTCGCCTCGCCGGCTTTGGCCGCTGACGCACGACCCGGCACGCCTCCGACCGCCAATTGGTCGGCCACCAGGACTCCCGGCACCTACCACGTTCCGGCCTACCGCCCGGCGATCGCCTCGCCACACCTGGTCGTCTGCCGGCCGGGTGCCCGGCTGACCGGCGTCGCGGAGCAGCTGGCGGGTGAGTGCGCCTACCACGAGATCCAGCAGGCGATCGACGCCGTGAGCGTGCGCGGGACGACGATCTACGTGCTGCCCGGCACCTACCACGAAAAGTCCTCGCTGGCGGCGCCGAAGGGCCGGTGCGCGAAGCTCGGCGACGACGCGCCGCTGTCCTACGACGACCAGCGCGCCTGCCCGCACCTGCAGAGCCTCATCAGCGTCACCGGCATGCCCGACCTGCAGATCGAGGGCGTCGGCGGCCCTGTGATCATCGAGGGCAAGAAGCAGGTCGGCATCCGCGCCGACCGTGCCGACGGTTTCTACCTGCGGGGCGTGACCGTCCGCGGCTTCGGCCAGGACGGCGTGAGCGTGTCCGAGACCGACGGCTTCGTCCTTGACCAGGTCAGCGGCATGGACAACGGCGGGCACGGGCTCGCCTCCTTCACCTCCGACCATGGGCTGGTCACCGACTGCACGGCGTCCGGCAACGGTGACGCCGGCATCGCCACCGCCTCGGCCGCCGATCGCCAGGGCGACCGGCTGGCGGTCGAGATCCGCCGCTGCCGCTCGTACGGCAACCTGGTCGGCTACTCCGGCACCGCGGGCGACTCGGTGTACGTCCACGACAACCAGTTCAACGGCAACTCCACCGGCGCGATGCTCGACAGCAGCGTGCAGGCGGTCGGCATGCCGCAGAACCACGCGATGTTCGTGGCCAACCGGGTCTTCGGCAACAACGCGGACTTCTACCACGACTGCCACGCACAGTGCCCGCGCCGGGCGGTACCCGTCGGCACCGGCATGCTGCTCGCGGGCGGCGACGAGAACACCTACGCGAGCAACTTCGTCTACGACAACTGGCGGTTCGGCATCGCGCAGTACTGGATCCCGGCGCACCTCCGCGGCGAGAGCGACCCGGCCAAGGAGCGCGACACCTCCCACGGCAACCGCTACGTCGGCAACCTCATGGGCGTGACACCGGCCGGCCTGCCGGCGCCCAACGGCACCGACTTCTGGTGGGACGAACAGGGTGACCGCAACTGCTGGCAGAGCAACGCCTCAGCGATGGGCACCTCGCGCAGCGACCCCGCCGTGCTGCCGACCTGCGACCACCCCTCATCCGGCGGCCCGTACGCACAACAGGGCAACCCGGCGAAGACCACCATCGTCACCGCCTGCGCGGCCTACCGCCCGGACGACAAGAGCCACCTGAATCCGCCGGGCTGCACCTGGCTCACCACACCACCCCGCCCGGCTTCCTAGAGCGTTCTCGGGTCCGGACGAATACGCCTAGATGGGCTGTGGTTCGTTGAGCTGGGAGTCGGTCCAGAAGGGGACGGTCAATGCGTCGCCTAGGGCGAGTTCGCCGGAACGCAGAACCGAGAACTTGGCGCCGAACGCCACGCCGCCGGCAGCGGCGCGGCGATAAGTGGCGAGGGTGCGAAGCGGCTCGGGACCGGACTTCTCGCCACGCTCTTGGTCGACCATCGTGACGGCGCAGCGGATCGCGAGCTTGGCATATCCGAGTTCGGCATCGCCGGCGACGATGCGGTGGGCGCGGTCCTCCAGGTGCGGCTCGTCCCATCCATCGATCACGAGGTTCGGGCGGAACCTTGACATCGGTATCGGCGGCCCGTGCAGGCGTCGGTTCAGCTCGTTCAGTGTGGCCCGTGAGATGGCGTGCACGGAGCCGCTGTCGGCGTAACCGCAGCTTCCGGGCATCCGGCCGTCGGTGACCCTGTCGTGTTCCGGCGGCACCCGCACCAGCCGGCTCGCCGTGCCGAGTACCAACGAGAGCCACTCGGCGGGCGCCTCGCCCTGATCGATGGCCCGGTAGCTCCTGCCGAACAGATCCACCTCCTGGCGGGGGGAATCCAGATCGACCGCGACATCCAGGTCGTGGAATCCAGGAGCGCGAAGGGTGAGCCGTTCGCCGCCGGTGTCGATGCCGGGCCGGATGAGCGCCAGCCGGGGGTCTCGGCGCTGGCTGCGGAACCTCCCGTCGTCGTCGACCACCATGAAGCTGCGGTCATGGGCCAGGCCCGCGTCGGTCAACATCGTCTCGCTCAGTGGCACACCGGCACAGCCCTTGACCGGATACGAGATCAGCTCGCTGATCACCGCCGTCATCGTCTCGCCCCCCGTCGTGTCACCCACAAGTCGCGACGCTACGGGGGAGCCCGAATCTGGCACCAGAGACTACGGCGCTATCTGACTTTGATCCGTCAGATTTCAGCCCTCGACCTGACGGACGGAGACCGGGGAGCGCTGGCCGGCGCGGGTCAGACGAGGCGGCGGGCGGCCGCCCAGCGGGAGAGTTCGTGGCGGTTCGAGAGTTGGAGTTTGCGCAGGACGCTGCTCACGTGCGTCTCGACGGTCTTGACCGAGATGAACAGCTCCTTGGCGATCTCCTTGTACGCGTAGCCGCGGGCGATCAGGCGCAGAACCTCGCGCTCGCGTTGGGTGAGCTGGTCCAGTTCGGGGTCGATGGACGGGACGTCGGCGGCGGCGAACGCGTCCAGGACGAAGCCCGCCAGGCGCGGGGAGAACACCGCGTCGCCCTCGGCCACGCGCTCGATCGCGTTGGTCAGCTCACCGCCCGAGATGGTCTTGGTGACGTAGCCGCGGGCGCCGCCGCGTACGACGCCGATGACGTCCTCCGCGGCGTCGGAGACCGACAGGGCCAGGAACTTGGTCTCCGACGGGAGCACCTGGCGCAGCACCTCGACGCCACCGCCCCCGGGCAGGTGGACGTCGAGCAGCACGACGTCCGGCACGGTCTCCTTGATGACCGTGATCGCCTCGTCGACGTCGCCGGCCTCGCCGACGATCTCGACGGAGTGGCCCAACTCGGCCTTCACACCGCTGCGGAACATCTGGTGGTCATCGACCAGCACCACACGTGTCATGGCCGCATCATCCCTGTTCGCACGTCATTTCGCATCGCGCCGCATCTCCAGTCTGACCTCGGTGCCCTCGCCCGGGGCCGTACGGATCTCGGCCTTTCCGCCGTTGCGCTCCATGCGTCCGATGATGGACTCCCGCAGGCCCATCCGGTCCTGCGGGACGGCGTCGAGGTCGAAGCCGCGGCCGCGGTCCCGTACGAAGATCGAGACGTCCTCGCCGGCCACCTCGGCGTAGACCGACAGTGACGAGGCCTCGTCGCCCGGGTCGGGAACGGCGTACTTGGCGGCGTTGACGATGGCCTCGCGCGCGGCCTGGAGCATGGCGCCGAGGCGTTCGTCCAGCGGGCAGTCGCCCACGCACACCACCTCGATCGGCATCCCATGGTGATCCTCCACCTCGGCGGCGGCCCTGCGCACCGCGGCGGCGAGGTTCTGCTCGGCGTCGGCCTTGGGCTCGTACAGCCAGGCGCGCAGGTCGCGCTCCTGCGCTCGCGCCAGCCGCTGTACCTCGCGAACGTCCTGGGCGTTGCGCTGGATCAGCGTCAGCGTGTGCAGAACGGAGTCGTGTACGTGCGCGGCGACCTCGGCGCGCTCCTGGGAGCGGATGCGCTCGCGGCGTTCGCTGTCCAGGTCGCGCCACATCCGCAGCAGCCAGGGCGCGACGACCACGCCGAAGCCCGCCAGCACAACGGTCGAGCCGAACAGCACCTGCCCGGCCTCGCCGGGCTGGACCTTCTGGGCGAGGAAGGCGACCAGGCCGCCCGCCACCAGCAGCGTGCCGATGATGCTGCGGAGCCACATGGACTGGCTGCCCCGCATCCAGCGCTGCCGCCGCTCGGGGTCGGCCTGCTGCCAGATGATCCCGACGCCGATGCCGCCCGCGACAATCGGCCACGCGGCCCAGTTGAGCGCGCCGGCCCCCCACGTGAACAGGCAGAGTCCGCCGACCAGCGCCGCGTACGCGACGAGCTGGCCCAGGTCGCGGCGGCCCTCCGGCTCCTCGCGCCGCGGCACCATCAGCCAGAGCGCGACGTACGCGATGATGCCCACGCCGGTCGAGATGAGCACGGCGAACGCCACGCGTACGAGGAGCGGTTCGAGGCCGAGGTGCTCGGCCAGCCCAGAGCACACGCCGGCGACGAGCCGGTGGTCGGCTCGTCGTTCGAGGCGCGGGGGGGCCAGCTCGACGGGCTCCCCGCTGGGCGTTTCAGGCACAAGGAGATGGTCACACGTTCCGGACCATCGGCGCATCGGGGACCGCCCTGGGAGACCCCCGAGATCCTCAGGGATGAGTCAGGGTCCTCCCGGATGGTCGCCGCCGCGCGGACCCGCGACGATGGGACCATGAACGAGGACAGCGACCCGCCGCAGAGCTCCGAGCCTGGACCCCAGGCCGAGGCTTCGGCGGGGCCCCGAGCGAGCGCCGAGCCGCGACGGCTCATCCGCTCTCAGGAGGGGCGCCTGATCACCGGTGTGTGCGCCGGCCTCGCCCGTTATACGCGCATCGACGCGATCGTGTTCCGTGTGGCGTTCGCGCTGCTGGTGCTCGCGACCGGCATCGGTGTGCTGCTGTACATCGCCGCCTTCCTCATCATGGGCGCGCCGGACGGCGCCCCTTCGCAGGTCGAGAGGATGGGCCGGCGCGTCTTCGACGGCGACACCGTGCTGGCGCTGCTCGGTGCGGTGTTCGCCGCAGGCGTGGTGCTCGGCATCGTCGGCAAATGGGGCTCCGGCAAGGCACTGTCCGTGGTCGTGGTGTTCGGCCTGGCACTGCTCGTCGCGCGATCGCGCGGCGTCGACCTCGTTCAGGTCGCCCGCAGCCTGCCGGACCGTCTCAAGGGCCGGCCGCTGTCGTCCTGGACGCCGTCCGCCCCGGCCTCCCACCACGGCCTGTCCGAAGGCATGGTCGATCTCGCCCGGCTCGGCCGGCGCGGAGACCCGTACGCCGCGGGGCCGTACGCCACCGCTTCGGGCTCCACGGCCCTGCACACGCCGCCGTATCCCCCGCCGGCGGACGCGACCGAACCCTCCGACACCGTCTCCGACCCGTACGGCGCCGACCCCTACGCCAAGGGCCCGTACGCGGCCGACGGCGTGCCGCCGTACGTCCCACCCGCCGAGGCCCCGCACGTACGGGGGCACCGCAGGTCGTACCTCACCATCCTGACGGAGCTGGCGGCCGTGCTCGTCGGCATCGCGTTGTACCTGACCGTCGACGGCCGGACCACCTTCAACCGGTACCAGGTCGTCATCGCCGGAGCGCTGGCGGTCATCGCCTGCGGCCTCTTCCTCGGTGCCTGGTTCGGCCGGGACCGCAAGCTCGTCCTCGTTGGAGCCATCATGTCTTTCGCCCTCGCCTCGACCTCGATCGCCGGCAACTCCGCCGTCGCGCGGCAGACGCACCATCAGATCTGGCGCCCGGCCGCGACCGCGCAGGCCGTGCAGTCACACAAGGTCCTCGTCGGCCAGGGTGTCGTGGACCTGACCACGATGCCGCTCTCGCCGGGCGACCCGCTCCGGGTGAGCGCCCAGGTGACGCTGGGGGTGCTGGCGGTGAAGGTGCCGGCGGGCGCACGCGTGGAGATCGACGGGCATGCCTACCTCGGCGACATCACCGTCGACCGGCAGGTGACGAGCGGCCCCGGCGCCCGCGTACGCCGTGTGCTCGAGCCCGAGGGTCACGCCCCCGGTCCGGTCCCCACCATCGTGCTGCACATCCGGAGCAAGGTGGGCGACATGGAGGTCACGCGTGTTCCGGCATAGGTTCGACCCGTCCTCGCTGGTGGCCGCGGTCCTGTTCTTCGGCATCGCGGCCCGCTATCTGATCGAGGGCATCGGCGGTCACCCGGTGTCGTTCCCCTGGGCGGTACCGGCGGTCCTCGCCGCCATCGGGGCGATCGGCCTGCTCCGCGTCGTCTTCCAGTCCCGCCGCCGCGACCCGTGATCTCCCGGTCAGGCCGTCGAGGCCGACTCGCGAGGGCGGGCTGGGACCGGAGTGGCCGCGTGCAGGCTCAGTGCGTACGCGGGGCCGAGATTGACCAGCTCACGCGGGCCGGCGGTGCCGTAGACGCGGATCCGGTTGGCCCGCAGGGTGCGTTCGGCGACGCCCTGGCCGGTGATGGTCCGCTCGGACAGCTCGCCGGCGAGCACCGCCAGCACGCCGGGTCCGGCCGGGACGCCCCGGTGACCGGGCGGCCACGCCGAGAGCCACAGATCGTTCGCCGCC
>DASQPY010000234.1:0-2557 GCA_035643735.1 Actinoallomurus sp.
CGACCCCGCCGTTCAGGACCGCCTGCTGGCCATCTGCGCCGACCTCACCGGGAGACCGATGCCATGACCTGGTCCGCCAAGTTCGCTCCGTGGCTGTCAGTGGCCGACGCCGGCAGGGCGGTGGATTTCTACAAGTCCGCCTTCGGCGCCGTCGAGCCGGAGCGCCTCGAGGGCGACGTCGGGGTTCTCCAGGTCGCGCGGCTGGGGATCGGCGAGGCGGACTTCTGGGTCCAGTTCGACCCCGGCGGCAACCCGCACGCCCTCGGCGGCAGCCCGCCCGTCCGCATGATCCTGACCGTGGACGACCCCGACGCCCGTAGTCAGCATGGAACGGCCGGTTCCGGTCCGCATCTACGTGGGTCACCCACACTGAGCGGGCGGAGCCAACATAGGGAAGGAGCCGGCCGTGGCCAGTATCTCGCGTGTTGCACCCATCCACCTTGGGCTGGACGTCCACAAGGACACCATCTCGGTGGGGATCTTGCCGGCCGACCAGCAGATCCCAGACGTCGAGCGGATCACCCACGACGAGGCGTCGATCCGCAGGCTCGTTGGCCGTTTCCCAGATCCCCGCATGCTGCGAGCCTGCTACGAGGCCGCCCCGACCGGCTTCGAGTTGGCCAGGCTGCTGGCCAGCATGGGGGTCGGCTGCCAGGTGATCGCCCCGTCGCTGATCCCCAAGGCGCCGGGCGACAAGGTCAAGACCGACCGGCGGGATTGCCGCCGGCTGGCTCGGCTGCACCGCGCCGGCGAGCTGGTCGGTGTCCGCATCCCCACCCTCCAGGAGGAGGCGGTGCGGGACCTTTGCCGCACCAGGGCCGACATGGTCCAAGACCTGACCCGTGCCCGCAACCGGCTCGGGAAGTTCCTGCTGCGCCACGGACGGGTGTGGCGGGGCGGGGCGACCTGGACGCTCAAGCACCAGGCGTGGCTTGGGTCGCAGCGGTTCGACCAGCCCGCCATGACCCAGACGTTGGGGCACTACCTGGCCGTGGTCGAGGTCCGCAACGCGCAACTGGACGCCGTGGAGGCCGACCTTGCCGGCTGGTGCGACCGGGCGCCGTTGGACTGGCAGGTCGCCCGGCTGGCCGCCTACCGTGGCATCACCCGGCTGGGCGCGCTCACGCTTGCCGCCGAGGTCGCCGACTGGCGCCGGTTCGCCATGGCACACCAGTTCATGGGCTTCTGTGGGCTGGTCCCAAGCGAGTACTCCAGCGGCAACACCGTCCACCGCGGCCGGCTCACCAAGGCTGGCAACGCGCACCTGCGCGCCCAGCTGGCCTGGGTCGGCTTGGGCCTTGAAGCATCGCCCCGCCGTCGGCGTGCAGATCGCCCGCCGCCAGCAGGGCCTGCCACCGGAGGTCGCCGCCCGGGCGTGGGCAGCCCAGCAGCGCCAGTTTGAACCGTCACGGGTTTCGTGCGGCCCGGATCCATCGGATTCTCCGGGCAGCCAGTCGCCATTGGGGCTTCACGGGCACTGGCGGCCATGTCGATGACTTCGTGGTACGCGTCCAGCCGGGAATCGCGCCTTGGTGGCGGCTTGCGTGGCTTGGGCCAGGCCGAGTCCAGGGCGGCGGCAACGGTGCGGTACCCAACCCTGTACTTACGCTGCAGCGCTCGGTTCGACAGGCCGGTTCGAGCGTCGCGCCTGATCGCGGCATACAGTTCAACGCGTGAGCTCGACGGCCGAACCACCGGGATTGCGCACGCCCCAACGCCTCTTCGAGCCCTTCCAGCGACTCGACCGCACCCGCGTCGACGACCACCACGGCCTCGGACTGTCCATCGTCCGCGCCATCGCCATCGCCCACGACGCCACGCTCACCGCGAACGCGCGGCCGCAGGGTGGCCTCTCGATAGAGATCCACTTCCCGCTCATACCGTTCGCAATGCCACGGTAGGCGGCATCCGAGACGCTCGAACGGCCGGCATCAGGCCGGCGAACGCGCCGATCAGGATCGCCGAGGCGACGCCGCCCGACCACGCCTCGGCCGGGATCACGACCGCCCAGTGCTTGGAGCCGGCGTAGACCGCGGTGGCCGCGATCCCGGCCAGCACGCCCACGATGCCACCGATCAGGGCGAGCAGGATCGACTCGGACAGGAACTGCGTCCGGATCTGGGCCTTCGTCGCGCCGAGCGCGCGGCGGAGGCCGATCTCCGAGCGGCGCTCCAGCACCGAGATGATCATGATGTTGGCGACGCCGACCGCACCGACGATCAGCGCCACGACCCCGAGCCCGAGGAAGAGGCTGTCGAACGCCCCCGCCGCGGCGGCCCGAGCGGTGAGCAGGTCGGACGGCCGGCTGACGGCCACCTCGTTCGGTGCCTCGGGGTTGGCGGTCCGCGCGAGCAGCGACTGCACCACCGCGACCTGATCGATGGCGGCGCGTACGTAGATCGAGCTCGGCGGGCCGGCCTCCGCCTCGCCGCGGACCATGCTGACATAGCCGAGATACTTCTGGGCGGCCGAATAACCGATTAAGGCGCTGTTGTCGATGTCGGGCGCCAGCAGCGAGGGCTGCAGAATGCCCGCGACATTGAACCACTGGCCGCCC
>DASQPY010000235.1:0-8691 GCA_035643735.1 Actinoallomurus sp.
CCGATGGCGACGCCGACGCGCGGCAGCTCACCCCGCTGGGAGAAGACACCGTACGGAAGGTTGTTCACTCCGAAACCGCTGCCCTCGGGCACGGGCACCCAGGTACTCATTTACTAAGCGTTCCCCCTCCAGGCGGATTTCACCAAGTCGAGGGGGCATCCCGGTCATTGTCCGGATCGCGCGTACGCGCGGCCCGCTCAGTCCCGTGGCGGCGTGGGCGAGCTGCGAAACTTGCTGGACGGCGGCGTCGATTCCATGTCGTCGCCGGGCCACCGGCCCGCGCTCGTGGTGTCCTCCCCGGCGTCCGGGTCCTCGGCGCGTTCGTCCGCGTAACCGTCGTCGTCCTCCTCCTCGGCGGCGCTGCCGACGATCGGGATGCCATCGGGGTTGGTGTCCGGCAGCTTGATGCCGTCCGGCTGGGTGTCGGTGAGGGCGGGCCGATGCTGCGGCCCGCCGACCAGCCTCACGTCGGTGGGCAGGGTGGTCCTGGCCACAAGGCGCGGAGACGGCTCGTCCTCGGCCGGTTCCACGGGCTTGTCGTTCATCGGCGCCTCCGCCAGGGGTTCGGGGTCGGGCTCGATCGGGTCTTCCGCCGGAGCGTCCACCGTGTCGGGGTGGAGGCCGTCATGGCGAGGCGCGGGAGGCAGCAGCGGCTCAGGCTCGTCCGCGTCCGGAGTGTCCGGCGCTTCCGGCTCGGGAGCCCACGAGGCGGGTACCGGATCGCGCGGCTCGGTGTGCGCGTCGCCGGAGGGCGCCGGCTCGCCGGCACTGCCCCAGGACGGAGGCACGGGGTCGCTCGGCTCCACCGGCCCGTACTCATCGTCACGCGAGCCGGCGGGGCGCCGGCCCTCCCACGGCTCAGGCGTCTTCAGCAGCGCGGCATCCCAGGGGTTCGCCTCCGCCTCGCCGGCGGGTACGGGCTCGCGTACCGGCTCCAGCTCCCTGATGGAGGTCGGGCGGGGAAGCGGCTTGGTCTCCGCCGACTCGAAGCCCGGGATGATCGCTTGGTCCACGACCGTCGCGGGCACCGGCTCCACGGACCCGGCGGGTCCTCCGGGCTCCAGAGTGTCGCCGGACTCCCGGTGACGGCGCTTTCGCAGGCCCAGCATCTGCTTGATCATCGAGATCCAGAGCCAGACGGCGATGATCAGGATCGTCCAGGGTGCCACGGCGACGCCGACGTCGACCCAGGTGTCGGGGAGGGCGGCATAGCCCTTGACCGCGCGCTGCACGCTGGCCGCGCCCGCTCCGGCGATCAGTATCACCAGCAGCAGCCAGCGCACCGAGCGTGCGAACCAGCCGGACCGCCGGGCGGTGAGAATCGCAAGGATGATCACGACGACCAGGCCGTCGAGCATCCCGGGGTAGAGGTACGCCCAGCGCCGCGCGGCGCCGCCGCGGAGCGCCAGCAGGCGCAGGTCGTCATAGGAGAGCACGAACGTGCCGGCGGCCAGCGCGAGGACGCCGAGGCCGCCCAGCGTGCTGAGGAACCGTCGCTGTGCCTTCGAATATTGCACGGGGGTGAGTGTCATTTGGGGGAAAGCCAACCATCGGGGCGGACGGGGTGACCACCATCTTGGACGTATTCAGCGGTTGTCGGTGTGAGCGCGGGCCGCGTGTCGCCGGGAGATCGGCCGCACCCGGCTCTTGGCATACCCCCCGTGCGCGCTCCGGAAGCCGTACCGGAAGGATGTTGTACCGCTTCGGGTCGTGAGCTTTTGGGTATGCGGCCATTCGTGTTGTTTTGTCGGCCACGGCACTCGATCATGGTGTTCCCTTGAGAGATGTGAGCATTCCTCCCCCCGTTGACGGTCTTGCGAAGGATGAGCGGCTCGGCGAGCCGGTCAGCGTGCATGATCCGCGTACCGTGAATCCCCGCGCTCGTACCTGGCTGGTGGTCCTCGGGCTGCCCGGACTGCTGTTGCTGCCCTTCACCGTGAGATTCCTGTTCCACGGGTTCGGGTGGGCCACGGTGCTGAGCGTGCTGCTCACCGCCGGCTACCTCGGCGCGGCCGGTCGCATCCTGCTCCGTGACGTCCTGCCGGGGTACGGCAAGGTGGTCTACCTCTACGAGAACGGCCTGATCTTCGCCGACCGCCGGGACACGAAGGCGTTCGCTTGGGACGCCGTCAAGGAGATGCGCGTCTCCGGCGTACGCGTCGGCTCGTCGGAGACGGTGAGCTGGCGCTGCGTGCTGGTTCGCGCCGACGACACGGAGGCCGTCGTGGGCCCGGAGTTCCCCGGCGCACAGGACGTGGTCGAGGCCGCGTCCTCGGCGGTGACCGAGCGGCTGCTGCCCAAGTACATCTCCCGGATCGAGACGGGTGGCTCGGTGCGTTTCGGGCCGTTCGCGATCTCCCGCGAGGGCATCACCAAGGACGGTGAGGAGGTGCCGTGGCCTCAGGTGGCATCGGTCGAGATCAGCAATGGCATGGTCTACATGAACCGCCTCGACCGTACGGCCGGGATGACGGCGACGGCCGGAGAGGTGCCGAACGCCGTCGCCTTCAGTGAACTGGCGCGTCACGTACAGCGTGTCCAGACGGAATGAGATCCGGATGAACGCGATCGTCATCAGGGCGACCTGACCGTCCGGGATCGCCCAACAAAGCGGATTTCCGTGCCGGGCGCGGACCCGCATCGAATAGCCTCTTACGCGTGAGCCTGCGCCTCTACGACACCGGTACCCGCGGCATCCGCGAATTCATCCCGCTGACCGCGGGCCATGCGGGCGTCTACGTCTGTGGTGCCACGCCGCAGGCCGCCCCGCACATCGGTCACCTGCGTTCGGGCGTGACGTACGACCTGCTGTTCCGCTGGCTGATCGCCTCCGGCTACGACGTCACGTTCGTCCGCAACGTCACCGACGTGGACGACAAGATCATCAACGTCGCCGCGCAGACGGGCAGGCCGTGGTTCGCGGTCGCCGAGGCCAACCAGCGCGTCTTCGACAAGGGCTATGAGGTGCTCGGCTGCCTTCCGCCGACCGTCGAGCCCAGGGCGACCGGGCACGTGCCGGAGATGATCACGCTGATGCGGCGGCTCATCGAGGACGGGCACGCGTACAACGTGGGCGACGACGTCTACTTCGACGTCAGGTCCTGGTCGGGCCGGTACGGCTCGCTGTCCAACCAGCGGCTCGACAGCATGCGGGCGGCCGGTGACTCGGTCGGCGACCATGCCAAGCGTGACCCGCGCGACTTCGCGCTGTGGAAGGGCGCCAAGCCCGGCGAGCCCAGCTGGGAGACGCCGTGGGGGCCCGGCCGTCCGGGCTGGCACCTCGAGTGCTCCGCGATGGCCACCAAGTATCTCGGCCCGGCCTTCGACATCCACGGCGGCGGCGTCGACCTGATCTTCCCGCACCACGAGAACGAGCTCGCCCAGTCGACCGCGGCCGGTGACGGGTTCGCCCGCTACTGGGTCCACAACGGCCTGCTCACCGTGGGCGGCGAGAAGATGAGCAAGTCCATCGGCAACGTCGTGCTCCTGTCCGACCTGCTGGACAAGGCGCGCCCGGTCGAGGTCCGCTACTACCTCGGCTCCGCGCACTACCGGTCGATGATCGACTACTCCGACGAGGCCCTGCACGACGCCGCCGCCGCGTACCGGCGCATCGAGGCGTTCGTCGTACGCGCGGTGGAGACGGTCGGGCGGGTGGAGCCGGGCACGCTGCCGCAGGCGTTCGTCGACGCCATGAACGACGACCTCGGGGTGCCGCAGGCGCTCGCCGTCATCCACGAGACGGTCCGCGAGGGCAACACCGCGCTGACCGCCGGCGACAAGGACACGCTCGTACGTGTCCTCGCCGAGCTGCGCGCGATGCTCGACGTCCTCGGCATCGACCCGCTGTCACCGCCGTGGGAAGGCGCGGGCGAGGACCTGAGCGGCGTGCTGGACGCGCTGGTGTCCCTCGCGATCGAGCAGCGGCAGGCCGCACGCGAGCGCAAGGACTACGCCGCCGCCGACGCGATCCGCGACCGTCTCACCGCCGCCGGCGTCCTCATCGAGGACACGCCACGCGGGCCCCGCTGGGAACTCAAGCGTTCCTGATGCGATTGGTGGGTGAGAGTCCGGGGACGTAACGTTCGAGAGGCTTCACACCCCACCGTTCTCGAGGTGGTCCACTTGTTCGAGCGGTTCACCGACACCGCCCGCCGCGTCGTGGTCTGCGCCAAGGAAGAAGCACGGCTGCTCGACCACGAGCACATCGGCACGGAACACATCCTGCTCGGCCTGCTGCGCGATGACACGGAGACGGCGGTCCAGGTCCTCACCTCGCTCGGCGCCGGACTCGCGCCCGCACGCGCCGAGGTCGAGGAGATGGCGGGCCGTGGAAAGCAGCCGTACGACGGCGACATCCCGTTCACGGCACGCGCCAAGAAGGTCCTCGAGCTTTCGCTGCGCGAGGCGCTTCAGCTGGGCCACAACTACATCGGTAGCGAGCACATCCTGCTCGGCCTCGTGCGGGAGGGTGAAGGCGGCGGAGCGGAGGTCCTCAAGCGCCTCGGCGTCGACTTCGAGGAGCTGCGCCGCGCGATCCTTACGGTGCTGCGCTCCCGCCAGCAGTCGCGTCCGGCGCCGGGCATGTTCGCCTCCGGAGGGTCCGCGGTCGAGACGCGGCTGGCGGCCATCGAAGGCCGGCTGGAGCGCATCGAGCGACTGCTTCGGGACGGTTCGGGTCGCGACTCCGCGTAGTCTGTCCCGGGGTGGATCGTCGCCCTGGGCACTCGCGGAGGACATGGATGGCCAAGCGTCGCAAGAAGGGGTCGAGTCACACCCCGAAGGCCGAGGACCGGCACTGGTACGGCAAGCGTCAGACGGCGCGCGCCACCAAGGCGGCCACTCGGACGGGTAGTGTCACGACCGGCCCACGGCGCGATTCGTCCGGCGCCGGGGATCGCCCGCAACGGCGCCCCGCACCGGAGGGCCCGGAGATCGTCACCGGCCGTAACCCGGTCGTGGAGGCCCTGCGCGCCGGCATCCCCGCGAGCACCCTCTACGTCATGTCGGGCGCCTCGGACGATCGCATCCGCGAGTCGATCAAGCTCGCCACCGACGCCGGCGTACCCCTGCTGGAGGCGGGCAAGGCCGAGCTCGACCGGATGACCGAGCACGCCGTACACCAGGGCATCGCCCTGCAGGTGCCCGAGTACGACTACGCGCATCCCGACGACCTGCTGCAGCGCAGCACCAAGCCGCTGATCGTCGCGCTCGACGGCGTGACGGACCCGCGCAACCTCGGCGCCGTCGTACGCTCGGCCGCGGCGTTCGGCGCCCACGGGGTGCTGGTGCCGGAGCGGCGCGCGGCCGGAGTGACCGCCGGCGCGTGGAAGGCCTCGGCGGGCACGCTCACCTCGGTCCCGGTGGCCCGCGCGACCAATCTCGTACGCGCGCTGAAGGCGTACCAGAGCGCCGGCCTGTTCGTGGCCGGCCTGGACGCCCGCGGCAGCACCGGCGTCGACGCCCTGGACGCCGCCGACGGGCCGTTGGTGCTGGTCGTCGGCTCGGAGGGCAAAGGCCTGTCGCGCCTGGTCGCCGACACCTGCGACCTGCTCATCAACATCCCGATGCCGGGCAAGGCCGAGTCGCTGAACGCCGGCGTCGCGGGCAGCATCGCGCTGTACGAGATCGCCCGTCACCGCTGACCACGGGGTCGCCTGTTCCTCGCTGCCCGGTGCGCTCTACGCGCACCGGGGCGCGCGGGTCCTCTCACTGGGGACCGTCCTGTTGCCCCCCGCGTTGTTCTCACGCGCCGGTCCGCATTGCGAGACACCACCTGGGGGCCGGACGAGGACTTCGAGACAGACCCTAGTCGCGGCGTACGCAGAGAGCCCTCGCAGAGGCGAGCGTATGGACCACGGCGTTGGACCCGCCCGTCGGGCAGCCACTCGAACTGGCCGCCCACTGCACGACCGTCCCCCAGTGCGGGGAGGCGCAGGGCGTCTCCTGCAGTCTGGAGGACTGTTCGGGGTCGAGGATGCAATCGCCGGCCCGGAACAGTCCGCCCCCCTGACCCACGTCACCCGGGTGCGGCGCGCTGAGGTTGCGGATGCAGGCGACCTCCTTGCCGACGTTGATCGAATGCGACCCCGACTGGTCGACACTGACCATGGCGTCGGTGTCATCGGGACAGTTGGTCGGACCACCGGTCAGGACGGCGGCGGTCAACTTCGTGATCTTCGCCTTGGCTTCGCTCGAGTCACAGCCGGTCCGGCGGAACGCCTTGCCCGCCTGGTCGCCGACCTGGCCCGCGGAGCTCAGGCACTGCCCGGCCTTCCACTCGCCGGTCGGGGCCGAGCTGCCGGAGGAGAGCGCGTTGGCCGCGATGAGCATGACCACGATGACGGGTACGGCGATGCCGATGATCACCGCGGTCCACTTGCGCCGCTGCTGGGCGGGCGGCGGGAATCCGTAGGGCGGCGGCCCGGCCATGCCCGGTCCGCCCATGCCCGGTCCGCCCATGCCTGGGCCTGGTCCGGGTCCCATTGGGCCGTTCGGGTAGATCGGACCACCTGGGCCCATGGGGCCGCCAGGCGATCCTGCTGGTCCGCTGGGCCCTGGCGGCCCTGGCGGCTGTACCCCCCAGGGGCTCGGTGACGGTGGCCCTTGCCAGGATCCAGGCGGGCCTTGCCAAGGTCCTGGCGGACCACCCGGACCCGGGGCGCTGGGTCCTGCGCCGGTCGGTCCCGGAGGGCCACCGGGCCCCGCGCCACCTTGGCCGGGCGGGCCTGGAGGCATGGACATGTTCATGTGACCCCCCGTTTGAGTGCCCCTGGATTGGTTGATCGCTTATGAGGGCGAGGTCACCCTAATGGAAAGCCTCATTTATCGGGGAATTGCGCGCGCTATCGGTAGTCGGCGACGTCGGCGTCCTTCTGGTCGCCGAAGTAGGCGTCGGCGAAGAACCGGCTGACCTCGGGTTGTGAGCCGTCCAGGTCGGTGAAGCCGTAATGCTTGGCCAGAACGCCGGATGACAGGGCCCGCCCGGACCAGCGGGAGACCTCGGGGTCGGCTGCGAGCGCGGCGACGGCACGTCCGATGTAGCGCGGCGTCTCGGAGATGGCGAACCATTTGTCCTTGGCGATTCCGTCACGCCAGTTCTCCTCGGTGACCCCGAAGTGTTCCAGCATCTCCTCCGAACGCAGGAACCCGGGCGTGAGCGCCAGCGAGGTGATCCCATGCGGCTCCAGCTCGTCCTTGAGCATCTTGCCGAGCCGGGTGATGGCCACCTTGACCATGTCGAAGAACATCGTGCCCCGGTAGCGGTCGTTGAACATGTCGTCCCCGTCGGTGATCTCGACGACCAGCTCGCGCCCACGCCGTACGAGCAGGGGCAGCACGGTGTGCAGCGTGATCAGATGGGTCTCCAGCCCGTTGCGCAGCGCCCGCAGCCCCTTGTCGAGGTCGTGTTCCCAGAGCGGCTTCCACTCGATCCACTGGTCGGCACCCCAGGTGTCATCGACCAGTACGTCGAGCCGCCCCCCTTGCTCGTCCTCGATCCGCCGTACGACCCCCGCCACGTCGGCCGGCACCATGTGATCGCACCGGACCGCGATCCCCAGCCCGCCGGCCTCGGTCACCAACCGCGCCGTGTCCTCGATCGTCTCCGCCCGCCCGAGCGGAGACGGCGATTCCCGTGTCGTACGCCCGGTGACGTACACCGTGGCCCCGGCCGCCCCGAGCTCGACCGCCATGCCTCTGCCCGCACCCCGTGTACCGCCGGTGACCAGGGCGACCTGTCCGTCCAGTGGACCGCTCATAGCCCTCTCCCTCTCTTCTCTTCCTGCTGCCAGCCGACCGGAGCACGCCAGCCGGCCATCACCGCCGTGAGATCGGCCCGCATCCGGTCGCACAACCCGCCTTCGGGCCGAGCCGACCAGTGGATCGCCGTGCCGTCGGCCACCGCGGTCAGAATCCGAGCCGCCACCGGCGCCGGAGGAGCACCCGGCAAGCCTCCTGCGGCGCCACGGATCAAAGCGGCGACCTCGGCCTCCATCACCGCGTAGAACTCGGCCATCAGCCCACGCAGCTCGTCGTCGGCCAGATCGGCCGCGAGCTGCGCCAGGTTGTTGGCGGCCGTGGCCGAGTCGTCCAGAGGTGCGTACGCCGCCACGAGTACGCGGACCACCGCGTCCGCCCCGCCGGCATCCGGGACGGAGCCACGCATCTGCCCGCGCATCCCGTCGATCGCGGTCCTGGTCATGGCGACGAGCAGCCCGTGCTTGGACCCGAACCGCTGAGCCACAGTCCCTACAGCGACCTGGGCCTCAGAAGCCACATCCGCCAACGTGAACCCGGGCCCGAGCCGACTGACAACCCGCCCGGCCGCAGTGAGCAACCGCTCGTCCGTGATATGCCTGGGCCGCGCCATGAAGTTATTGAACCACGATTCATTAACTACTGGGGAGGGGTTGACCGCCAAGCCCATGATCCCCAGCCCACCCACCGCGGTAGCCGCACGCGCTATCGTGGTGACGCTGCATAAGCAGGCCTCCGTAGCTCAGATGGCAGAGCGTCCGCCTTGTAAGCGGATGGTCGCCGGTTCGAATCCGGCCGGAGGCTCCACCCCTGAGCAGGCAAAAGACCCCGGAGCCATGAGGCCCGGGGTCTTCTTTGACAGCAACGGCGAGGATGCTACGGCGGACGGTCGGGGTCTCGTTCTTTCAGGCGTGTGGGGTCGGGGAGGGGTGC
>DASQPY010000236.1:0-15302 GCA_035643735.1 Actinoallomurus sp.
ATCGGGATCTGGACGCTGGCACGGCGGCCCGCGTCCAGCCCGCCGAGGTCGCAGCGGAGATTCGCCCCGGTGTGCGTGCAGCCCGGACCGTCCTTGACGACCCACCCGTTCGGCACCGAGGTGACCAGCCGGATGTGGTCCAGGTGGCCGTCGCCGGTGTTGGCGACCGTCCAGCGGACGGTCTCGACCTCGCCGACGATGGGACGCAGGTGGCTGGCCTGCCCGGTGACGGTGAGGTGGTTTCCGGCGTGGGTGGCACCCGCGGCGGGTGCCAGGCCGAGCAGCCCGGCGGCGGCGAGCGCGGTGACGGTGAGTGTGCGCATGACGTTCCCCCTAAAAAGAGTGATCGCGTCAGACGCTGTCACCAGACCGCGCCGCTCGCCGTGACCACGCGCGAGTTTCATCGACTCATTGCCCGATCACGGCGAGCGGTTGGACCTCAGCAGCCGAAGTTGATGGCGTTGAACGTCACGTAGTGGTCCGAGGTGTAGTAATCCGTCCCACTCCGGGCGGTGACGATGCGCCGGGCTCCGCGGGTCGACGATCCTGGAGTCTTGACCGTGTACTCGTGGTAGTAGCCGTTCGGCTCGCTGGGCAGTACGCCCTCGCGGTTCTGGAAGACCTGGCCGTCCTGCGAGTAGGGGAACGGGCCCCCTTGGTCGATGAGCCTGAGAGTGTCATCGGCCTGCGGCGGCAACGTCGAGTGGCAGATGGTGCCGGTGGCGAGCGGCGCGACCGTCGAATGGGCGGCGGCCGGGGCCAGCAGGCCCAGGGTCGCCAGGACGGGGACGAGGACAAGCGAACGGAGACCGAGTCTCCTGCGGGAGATGCTCATACGAAGAGGGTTGCCGGTCCGGTCAGGAACGAGTCAAGGACACGGCGGTTAATTCCGTCCTGCTCTCGCCGGCCGGCGATCGGCCGTCCCGAAGACATCCTGCTCATCGGCATGGCCACATAATGGCCGATACAGGTCAATGAGAGGTTAATGCGGGTTTCTGGTTTGTCCTTGAACGCGGTTCCGTGTTCACAATCCGGAATGCGTTCACGAGTACTCGTAGCCGCGGTGGTCACCGCCCTCGTGGCCGGCCTCGCGGGTCCGGCGTCGGCGAACCCCACGCCGCGACCGCCCACCGCCGGGCCGAAGCTGACCGGCTCACATCCATGCCCGGACCAACCCGGGTTCACCTGCTCGACCCTGACCGTGCCGCTGGACCATCGCGGCCGGGTGCCGGGCACTCTCGACCTCCAGGTGGCGACCGCGGACAACGCGGACGCGCCCAGGGGCACCCTGCTGTTCCTGACCGGCGGCCCGGGGCAGCCCGGCGTGCCGATCAGCGACCGGATCGCCCACCAGCGCCTTCCCGAGGTCGCCAAGGAGTACCGCTTCGTCACGCTGGACCAGCGGGGCACCGGGGAGTTCGGCGCGATCGACTGCCCGCAGCTCCAGGCCCAGGTCGGCAGCTCCGACATCGCCGCGCCGACGCCCGAGGCGATCGACGAGTGCTCCGGCATCATCGGCGACCGAAAGGGCCTCTACGGCACCGAGCAGACCGTCGCGGACTACGAGAGCCTCCGCCAGGCGCTCGGCGTGGACCGGATCGTCGTCGACGGGGTGTCGTACGGCACGTTCACGGCGGCGCGCTACGCCGCGGTCCACCCCACGCATGTCCGCAAGGTCGTCCTCGACTCCGTGCTGCCGCACGTCGACCCGCAGGCCGACGACGGCCTCTACATCGTCGGCATGCACGCCGAGGCCCGTGTCCTGCGTGACGCGTGCAGGTCGGCGCCCGCCTGCGGGTTCGACCCGGCCGACGACCTCGCCTGGGTGGTACGGCACCGGAGCGACGCCGACGGCGTACGCATCTTCGACACGATGGTGACGTATGAGTTCGTGGACCCGACGTACCGCAACGCCGACGCCCTCCCCGGCGGTCAGGGCGACATCGTCGGCGCGCTGCACGCCGCACGGCACGGTGACTCCACCCGGCTGGACGCGCTCCTGGACATGCTCAAGCCCGGCGGTGACGACGTCACCGGCTACAGCTCCGGCCTGCACATCGACACGTTCTGCTCCGACAGCACGTTCCCCTGGGGCAGGTCGGACACGCCGCTGCACGGCCGGCAGGCCAAGCTGGACGCCGCGCTCCGGCGGATCGACCCGAGCCGGTTCTGGCCGTACACGCGCGCGACCTCGGCCGGCAGCGGCTTCACCCAGGAGTGCCTGCGCTGGCACTCCCGGCCGTCCGCCGAGCCCCCGGCCGGCCTGCCGAACGTCCCGGTGCTGTTGGTGAACGGGGATCATGACCTCTCGACGCCGATGGAATGGGCGTACGAGGAGGCCAGGCACGCCCCGAACGGCAAGGTCGTCATCGTCAAGGGAGCCTCGCACTCGATCCAGAACCGCGAGCTCGGCCATGCCGGGCGCGACGCGGTGATCGCGTTCCTGAACGGCTGACCTGGAGGGTGGCCCTGACCAGGCGTGAGCCGGGGGAGGGCCACCCTCGACGGCATCGGCCGCCGATCGGTGGGTGCCGGTGATCGCGAGCCGGTTCTTCTGGCATCCTTGCGGCATCCGTGCGCCGCACCCCTGCATCGGTGTGGCCGCGGCCGGTCTTCTCAGTCGGCCGGGCGTCTCCATCGCGCGGACCATGACAGGGTGGACGCCCCCGACGGCATTCGGAGCGTGGTCGTGTGGCCGTGATGGTGTGGATCAACCCGGCCGCCGCGTGGGAGAGCGCGGTGGACGCGGCCGCCGGCCTTGCCTGCGACGAGGTGATCCTCCTCTTGGTCACCGAGGACATCGCCGAGCAGGACACCTTCACCGGGTTGCTCGGACCGGCCGGGCACGAGCCCGGCGAGGCGTTCGCGGGCATCGAGGAGGACCAGGCCGCCGCCCTGTTCGACGAGGCCGAGGCCCGGATCGGCCGTCCGGTGCGGCGTCTGTGGGAACGCGGCGTCCCCGAGCACGAGGTCGTCGCGGCGGCGGGCGCCGCCGACATGCTGGTCTGCGTACGCGACGGAGCGCGGGGCCTGCCGGGCCCCGACAGCGTCGGCCCGGTGACGCGTTTCGTCGTCGACCACGCGCCCTGCGGGGTACTCCTGGTCTGGCCGGGCGAACGCCCCTCGCGCTGATCGTCGCGTGGCCCTCGTACGGGCGACCACGGCCTCCGGGGACACGAATGCGGCGGGCGCGTCGGTGCGCCCGCCGCGATCGCGCGAGGAGGTCAGCGGGTCAGGAGGCGGTCGATGAACGCGCCATAGCCGCGCAGTGCGACGCGGAGCCGTTCGGTGTCGGTCTCCTTGCCCTCGTCCCAGTGATCTTCGAGGTTCTGCCTGAGCCGGCCCAGTGCCGCGGTCAGCTCTTCCACCGCCTCGCCGGACAGGGCGCTGGCCTGCCGTACCGCGTCCGCCGGGTCGTCGACGAACACGCCCTTGACATCGCGCCAGCGGTTGCGGAACCGCTCGGCGGCCTCCGGGGCGACGAGGTAGTCGATGGCGAACTCGTTCGCGGCCGTCGGCCTGGAGCCGTCCACGACCGGTTCGGCCTCGGGCTCGGTCACGGTTTCGGCGTCGGCCGCGCTGGACGCGGCGGCATCGCCAGGTTCGGCGACCGCGACCGGCCCGGCCTCGGTGGTGTCCTCCGCGCGCTCGTCGGTGTCATCGGCGGTCGTCGTCGCCTCGGCGGCCGGCTCGGTGACGATCATGGGTTCCTCGGTGCCGAACGGCTCGCCGACGTGGTCGTGCCGGGTCCCCTCGGCGCGCTCCTCCTCGGCGACGTCCGTCGACGCGGAACCCTGCTCGTGCCCCGTGTGCTCGCCGGCCGGCTCGGCGGCCGAGTCGTCGTTCCACACCTCGCCCACCAGGGGCTCGTCCTCGCCCGGCGTCTCGTCGTCGGTGCGCTGGTCCTTGAGTTCGTCCGTGTGCTCGCCGGTCTGCTCGCCCGTGTGGTCATCCGTGCGGTGGTCCGGGTTGTGCCCGGCCCAGCCGAACCCGGCGACGGGCCGGTCATCGGCCCCGGGGTCCGGTTCGTCCGCGGGACGGTCGTTGTGCTCGTTCATCGCCTACGCTCCCTCGTCATCGCTGTCACGGCGTGCGGTCCGCCTGCCGCTCCGCTTACGCGCCCCGGTCCTGGCCTCGGCGCTCTCGCCGGCCACCTCGTCCCGCGCCTCTGCCTTGGACGCGTCGCGCTCGGTGGTCCCCACCGGCTCGGCCACGGGCTCATTCCCCACGGGCTCAGCCGCCGCCGGATCGACCACAGGCTCGGCGACGGGCTCGTCGGCCCTGGTCTCGGCCGCGGTCTCGGACGCGTTCTCGGGCTCGGTCGCGGTACCGCTGGTCTCACGCCCGTTGGTGACCGCGTCCTCGTCGGTGTCGAGGAGCTCGGTGAACAGCGCGCGGTAGTGCACCATGGCCTGGCGCAGGTCCTCCGTCGACGCCTTCTTGGCCTCGGCCCGCGTGCTGATGTCGTGCGCCTGCCGGTACCGGTCGATGGTGCTGGCGTGCTCGACGGACAGGTCGGAGATCTGCTGCTCGTACCCCTCGGTCGGGTAGCCCCGCTCGCCCATCACGCGGACGAGCAGGTGGTCCGCCTCGGTGACCGCCTGCTCAGGCGCGTCGACGAAACGCTCCTGTACCTGACGCCATTCGGCGAGATGACGCTCGCGCGCCGCCGGGTCCAGCGGATGGATCTCCAGCTCGTCATGTCGCTTCTCGCGGGCCAGGAGTTCCTGCTCGGCCTCGCGGGTGCTCTCGTGGCTCTCGATGGTCCGGTCGTACTCGGGGCCGAAGCGCCGTTGCAGGCCACGTCGGCGTGCCTGTCCCCGGGCGAAGAACGCGACGGCTCCCACAGCGATGATCACGACTATGACGATGACGACCACTAGGACGGTCGACATGGTTGCCTCCGGTCTGGTTGCAGTTGCGAGCCTGTTTGCCCTCACAAAACGTCCTAAAACAACCGACTAGGGGTGCCTCGCCAGGGATATCCGGATGCTCTGGTGGGCCCTTTGGTGACGATGCGAAACCGTGATGTTCGGCCTGATTCGTCATCGCTGGGACGCATGTCCGTATGGGGGTCGACAGCCCGACCGAAAGCGCCGGTGTTCGTGCGTATCGCCCGGTCAGCCGCGTGCGGCATGGTTCGGGCCTCCGTGGCCAGGGTCCGGCGGTCACGGGGCCCAGGGGGCGGTCGAATTCGCCCGGCAAGGGCGTCCGTCATGACCTCTGACCACGCTCGGTGCATTGGTTGGACCGTTCCGTGGCGTAAGATTCCACCTCCTGAGAGTTCAGATCACGACAATTAGCCACAAACGCGACGGTTCGAAGGGTGCGATGACCTTCACGGAGTACGTCCAGACACGGTCGGACGAGCTCACGCGAGCGTTCGGCCAGCACGCGCTCGTCGTGGCGGTGGCGATGGCGATCGCCACCGCGCTCGGCGTCGGTATCGGCATGGTCACCTGGCGGAGCCCTCGCCTGAGCGGCTTCGCGATCGGCACCGCGGGCGGTTTCCTGACGATCCCGTCGTTCGCCCTGCTCGGCCTCCTCATCCCCGTGTTCGGGCTCGGCTGGACCCCGACCGTGTTCGCGCTCACCCTCTACGCGCTGCTGCCCATCATCCGGAACACGGTCGTGGGCCTGCGCGGGGTGGACGCCGCCATCATCGAGGCCGGGCGCGGCATGGGCATGAGCTCGTTCCATGTGCTGTGGCGCCTCCAGTTGCCGCTTGCCTGGCCGCTGATCCTCACCGGCGTTCGCGTCTCCACCCAGATGATCATCGGGATCGCGGCGATCGCCGCGTACGTCGCCGGACCCGGACTGGGCCAGCAGATCCTGGACGGGCTGGCCCGGCTGGGCTCGGCGAACTCCCTGAACGAGGCCCTCGCCGGAACGCTCGGCGTCGTGATCCTCGCCCTGCTGGCCGACCTGTTCTTCCTCATCGTCCGCCTGCTCACCAGCCCGAGGGGTCTTCGTGTTCGACAACAGTGACGGGGGCGCGCGCATCGAGTTGCGAGAGCTCACCAAGCGGTATCCCGGGCAGTCCGCCCCGGCCGTTGACGCGATCTCCCTCGATGTGCCCGCCGGTGAGCTGGTCGTCTTCGTGGGCCCGTCCGGATGCGGGAAGACGACCACGATGAAGATGATCAACCGGCTGATCGAGCCGACCTCCGGTGGCGTGAGCATCGGCGGCGAGGACGTGCTGCGGATGCGACCGGACGACCTTCGCCGTCACGTCGGCTACGTGATCCAGCAGATCGGGCTGTTTCCCCACCTGACCATCGCCCAGAACATCGGTGTCGTGCCCAGGCTGCTCGGCTGGTCCAAGACCAGAGTCGCCGACCGGGTGGACGAACTGCTCGGCCTGGTCGGCCTCGACGCCGGGCAGTTCCGCTCGCGCTATCCACGCCAGCTCTCCGGCGGCCAGCAGCAGCGGGTCGGAGTCGCCCGCGCCCTTGCCGCGGATCCGCCGGTCATGTTGATGGACGAGCCGTTCGGTGCCACCGACCCGATCACACGCGAGCGGCTGCAGAACGAATTCCTGCGGCTCCAGCGCGAGCTCCGCAAGACGATCATCTTCGTCACGCACGACTTCGAGGAGGCCATCAGGCTGGGTGACCGGATCGCCGTACTGCGTGATGGGTCGCACATCGCCCAGTACGACCGGCCCGCCCGGATCCTCGGTGCGCCTGCCGACGACTACGTGGCCGGTTTCATCGGCACGGCGGGGGCCCTGAAGCGGCTGGCTCTGGTGACCGTCGAGGACGCGGTCCCGGCGGATGGCGGCACGGCGCCGGTCATCGGCATGCCCGAAGTCGACGCGAAGGCGACGCTGCGTGAGGCACTGGACGCCATGGTGGCGAACGGAACCGAGGAGGTCGCCGCCGTCTCGGGGGACCTACGTCGTCGCCTGACCTACCACGACATCTGCCAGGCGATCAACGGCGATGGCCGGGAGGTGTCGCCCAGTGGTGGCTGACGCGCGGACCGGAGCCGACCGGAAGAGCGAGGTGAGACCGCTCCGGCGCGGGCGGACACGGTTTCTGCTCCGGCATCTGGGCACACCGGTCGCGATCGTGGCCGTGCTGGGCGTGCTCTATCTGTGGGTACACGGGTTGAAGCTCGACTCGATCGAGCGGCGCACCCTCAACTACACCTACATGCACGATCGGGTGATCGAGCATTTCAAGCTCACGCTGGTCGCCACCGTGATCGTCATCGCCATCGCGATCCCGCTCGGCGTCTTCGCGTCGCGGCCCAGGGCCCGATGGGTGAGCCCGGTGGTGCTCGGCCTGTCCAACCTGGGGCAGGCGATCCCGTCCATCGGGCTGCTGGTGCTGCTCACGATCAAGTTCGGCATCGGGTTCAAGATCGCCTTGATCGGCCTGGTCGTCTACGCGGTGCTGCCCGTTCTCCGCAACACCATGGTCGGCATCCAGCAGGTCGACCCGTTCCTCGTCGAGGCGGCGCGGGGGATGGGGATGACACGCCTGCAGGTTCTGCTCTCGGTGGAGCTGAGGCTCGCCGTACCCGCGATCCTGGCCGGTCTGCGTACCGCACTGGTGCTCACCGTCGGCGTGGCCACACTCGCCACATTCGTCAACGCGGGCGGTCTCGGCGACATGATCGTCAATGGGATCAAGCTGTCACGACACCCGGTTCTGATCACCGGCGCGGTCCTGACCTGCTGTATCGCGTTTCTTGTCGACTGGCTTGGCAACCTGGCCGAGGACCTCCTACGGCCTCGTGGCCTTTCATGACCCGTCTCACCCGACCAACGAAAAGGGCTGGTCTCACCGACCGGTCAGGAGAAAGGGTTGAAATGCGTTTTCGCGCCACTGGAGCCGTTCTCGGGGCAGCCACACTCGCGCTGTCCCTCGCCGCGTGTGGCGGGACGAAGTCCGATGTCAAGCAGGGGAGTGCGGGACAGGAGCTGAAGGGCGTCTCGGTGCGGGTCGGCTCGAAGGAGTTCACCGAGCAGTTGGTTCTCGGCCAGCTGACGCTGGAACTGCTCCGTGCGCACGGCGCGAGCGTCACCGACAAGACCAACATCCAGGGCTCGACCAACACGCGCAATGCCCTGACCTCGGGCCAGATCGACCTCTACTGGGACTACACCGGGACCGGCTGGATCACCTATCTCAAGCACGCCAAGCCGATCCCGGATCCGGCCAAGCAGTACCAGGCGGTCGTCAAGGAAGACCTTGCCAAGAACAAGATCGTCTGGGAGCCGCCGGCCCCTCTGAACAACACGTACGCCTTCGCGATCCGGCAGGCCGAGGGGCAGCAACTCGGCGTGAAGACCATGTCCGACGTGTCGAACCTGCTCAAGACGAAGCCGGCCGAGGCGACGTTCTGCATCGAGAGCGAGTTCTCCACCCGCGACGACGGCTGGCCGGGTCTGAAGAAGGCCTACGACATGAACGTCCCCTCCGGGAACGTCAAGCAGCTCGACACCGGGGTCATCTACAGCGAGACCGCCAAGGGCACGACCTGTAACTTCGGTGAGGTCTTCACCACCGACGGCCGGATCGCGGCCAAACACCTCCAGGTCCTGCAGGACGACAGGCATTTCTTCCCTGTCTACAACGCCTCGCTCACGCTTCGCCAGGAGATCGCCACCAAGTACCCGCAGATCGCGAAGATCGTGGCTCCGGTGGCACAGAAGCTCACCGACGAGACGATGCGCGGCCTCAACGCCAAGGTCGACGTGGACGGATACGAGCCGAAGCAGGTCGCCCACGACTGGCTCGAGCAGCAAGGCTTCCTGAAGTAAGGGCTCGGCAGGGCCGCGGGGCACAGGGCCACGTATCGACCGGCTAACCGGCCATCCGCGCGTGCGGTTCCCGGGTGTCGAGCGTACTTTCCATGGCGACGGCGAGCAGGGCGAGCGCGCGGTCGAAGCTGTGGGCCAGCCACCGCCGGCCGCCGAGCGTGAGCAGCACACGGTCGAGCGCGCCGGCTCGAAAGATCGTCGCGGTCAGCGTGACGAGCGAGCCCGTCCCGGCGCGCTCGATCGTCCAGTGCACGTACGCCTCGGTACGACGGCCGACCGCCGCCGTACCCCCGAAGCCGCGCGGCGGATGAAGGTCCGTGACACGGGTGCGGGCCGTACGGCGGATGCCCAGCGGCCCGCGCATCGCGATACGGGCGCTCGTGCCGTCGGCCGTCACGCTCTCCAGCCGAAGGCGGCGGCCGGTGATCAGTCCGTGGTTGGGGAGCCGGGCGAGGAACGCGTAGACGACGTGGACGGGGGCGCGCATCACCAGAGCCGAGGTCACCGTCGCCACACCCCGGGTGCCGGGGACCGACGCGGACCGGGCATGATGCGGAAGCGCGTTGCGAGGTGCCATGTGTTGAACAACGGACAACCCCCGCCGGAGGTTCAATTTAAGGTGCGAATACTACATTTCCTGGCAAATCGCCTTCGCGGTGTCCGTCCGGGGGGCGCCCGCGGGAATGATGACCCTAGGGCCTGTCTCGAAGTCCCATGTCCTACTGCGCGGTGTCCAGGTGGCGCCTCGCCGCGTTGTCCTCAGTCGCCAGCCAACACCAGGCTGACTCCTTCGTCCGCCTTGCGAGGCACCACCTGGACACCGCTCGCTACGGACGGGGACTTCGAGAGAGGCCCCAGTCGGCCTGGCAGATCACATCTCAGTGGACGGGAGCCGGCGCGATGCGGATGACGGTACTCGGCAGCTGCGGAGCCTGGCCCGCGGCCGGACGGGCGTGCAGCGGCTATCTGATCGAGGACGACGGCTTCCGGCTGCTCGTGGATCCCGGCTACGCGACGCTGCCGCGCCTGCTGCGGCACACGGCCGCGGCGGACGTCGACGCGGTCCTGGTCAGCCACGGACACCCCGACCACTGCGCCGATCTGAATCCTCTCCTGCGGGCGCGCGCGCTCGACCCCGATCCGGCGCCGAAGCTGCCGGTCCACGCGCTGCCGGGCGCGCTCGACCGTGTCCTCGCCCTGGACCGGCCCGGCATGCTCGACGACGCCTTCGCGCTGCGTACCTTCACGGCGGGCGTGCGATTCGAGATCGGGCCGTTCGCCGTGGACACCTGGGCGCTGCCGCACTTCGTGCCGAACGCCGGCCTGCGGCTGACGAGCGGCGGCCGGGTCCTCGCCTACACCGGGGACACCGGCCCCTGCCGCGAGCTGGCCGACCTCGCCCGCGACGCCGACCTCTTCCTGGCCGAGGCCACCTACCCCGATCAGGTGCCGGCCGCCGACGCGCGCTACCTGTCGAGCGCGCTGCAGGCCGGTGAGCACGCCACCCGCGCGGGCGCCGGGCGCCTGCTGCTCACTCACCTGTGGCCCGGCACCCTCGCCGTGCGAGCGGAGGAGGCGGCCCGCAGGGCGTACGACGGGGACGTCGAGGTGGTACGCGAGGACGAGACCATCCGGCTCGGCTGAGCCGGGGCGGGGATCCGGCGTCACCGCAGGCTCGGGTGCGGCTCCGGTGGCCCGCCGACCCGGCCGCGCAGGGACGGCGGCGTGCTGCCGTCGATGTCGGTGACGCCGAGCCGGGCGCCCAGCTCGGCACCGATCAGCGCCCTGCCCGAGTGGTCCATCAGGTCATCGGCGGCGTAGAGCGCCGCGATGACCCGGCCGGTGAACTGCGGCGACTCCCGCTTGGCCGTCGGCCTGGCCTCGGGGGGCAGGGAGGCGATGTACGCGCGGGCGCGTTCGGTGTCCAGGCCTCCCATCCAGATCGAGACGGCGGCGACGTTGTGCGGCCGCAGCTCCTTGGCCATGTCGGCGGCCATCTTGTCGGCACCCGCCTTCTGCGCCCCGTACGCGGGACCGTGGTGGTAGGCGACCGCGCCGTAGTGCCCGGTGTTGACGATCAGACCGCGGCCGTTCGCGATCAGCAGGGGCGCGGCGTGGAAGCTCGCGACGTAGTGCGAGCGCAGCCCGACCGTGATCAGGTCGGCCGTCTCGAGCGGCTTCTCCCAGAATCCTTCGGGCGACAGCGTGCCGACCACCTTGGCCGCGTTGTTGACCAGGATGTCGAGCCGGCCGTGTTCCCGCTCGATCCGGGCGAACAGCTCCGCGACGGCGAGGTCGTCGGAGTGGTCGACCCGTACGGGAACGCCCGTGCCGCCGGCGTCGTCGATGAGCGCCGCGGTCTCGGCGATCGTGCCGCCATGGTGTGAGTCGCCGGACGATGCGCCGCGCCCGGTCACGTAGACGGTCGCGCCGGTCTCCCCGAGCGCGATGGCGATGCCCTTGCCCGCCCCGCGGCTGGCCCCGGTGACCACGGCGACCGTGGGACCCGCACCGACCGGTTGTGTCATGCCGGACCTCCTCAAGTGTTTGATCTGGATCGAACACAGAGGAGTGTACGATATCGATCGAACACGTTGAACCGGTGGAGGATCAGACAATGACCGAGCCGACCCGGCGCCGCAGGAACCTGGTCCACACCGACCCGGCCGATGTCGCGCTGCAGGACGCACTCGACGCGCTCACCGACCCGGTGCGCCGCTCGATCCTGCGCGAACTGGCCGGCGAGCCCGACTTCACCCGGGCGTGCGGCACCTTCGACCTGCCGGTCTCCAAGGCCACCGCCAGCCACCACTTCGCCGTGCTCCGCGCCGCCGGCCTGCTCGAACAGCTGGACAAGGGCGCGCGCCGCCTCAACCGCCTCCGGCGGTCCGAGTTCGACGCGCGCTTCCCCGGCCTGCTGGCCCTCGTGCTGGCCGAAGGGCCCTCAACGGATCATGATCGCGTGACCTGCCGGCCTGGAGAGGCGGCGTCCGTGCCCGATTCCGCGGGCGCCGGACGGTCCTGACCGAACAGGACTCTCAACACGTCGAGCGCTGCCCTGCGGCGTGCGGGCCGGCCGGAGAACACCGCCGACAGGGCGACGAGGCAGACCATTCCGAAGTGAAGTATCGCCACGCAGAGGGCGACGATCGCGACGGCGGGATGGCCTGTGAGTGATGCTGCTCCTGACGCGGCACCTGTCAGGCCGGATGGCCGTACACCGACAAGGGTGTACGCATAGGGTCCCCCATCCCTTCCTGCTGCCAGGCAGGACCGCGGCCAGCCCTTCCGCGACCGACGGACCTCAACGGCTCAGCGACCGTTCTTGCTGGAGCCGACTCCCGTAACTCGAAGACCTCGCGCGGCGAACCAAGGGATGACACGGCTAGGAGAACCCGCTGGCAGCAACGGGCGTCCCCTACCCCCGGGCTCCTTGGGGGATCGACAGGGAACCGGAGCCCCAGCGGCATCCCCCGATGACCGCCACCGGCATCGTACCTCGCGAGCGGTTTCCGGCATTTGCCCGGCGGCTCTGGAAATGCGCCGCCTGCGGCGGGAAATGGTCTGGGGCGGGCACCTCGGTGCCCGCCCCAGACCATTTCGGCCGGACCTCTTACTGCTTGGGAGCCTTCGAAACGAATTCCGTCGTGTAGGTCTTGGACAGGTCGATGCTGTCCTTCTTGCCCTTCACGTTGGGCGAGAACTGCGCCAGCACGTTCAGCACGTTCTTCGCACCGTCGGCCGGCATCACGCCGTCCGCGGTGAACATGCCGATGCTGTCCGCGACCGCCTTCTCGTACAGCTTCGGGTCACCGCCCGCGTAGTCGGCGGGCATCTTGGCCGCGATCTCCGCCGGCTTGTGCGCCTTGATCCAGCCGAGCGTCTTGACCATGGCGTTCACCAGCTTCTGCACGGCCGCCGCGTGCGACGCGACGTAGTCGCAGTTCATGTACAGCGAGCTCGACGGGTACAGGCCCCCGAGCGCCGCGCGCGTACCCGCCTCGGTGCGCATGTCGAGCATGATCTTGGCCTTGCCGGTGTTGGTGAGCTGGGCGATGGTCGGGTCGGTCGTCATGCCCGCGTCGATGCCGCCATTGTTCAGCGCGGCGATGAACGTCTGGCCCGCACCGGCCTTCACCGTCGTGTACCCGGACGAGGGCACGCCGTGCGTGGTCGCCAGGTACTGCGTGAGGAAGTCGGTGGACGAGCCGGGGCTGGTGACGCCGAGCTTCTTGCCCTTGAACGCGGCGGGCGAGGTGATCTGGCCCGCCTTGGAGGTCGCGACCAGCTCGGCCTCGCCCGGCACGTCGGCGAGCTGCAGCACGCTCTCGATGCACTTGTCCTTGGTCTGCAGGTCGATGGTGTGGTCGTAGAAGCCGACGACACCGCTCACGTCGCCGGAGATCAGTACGTTCTCCGCCTGCGCGCCGGCCGGCTCGGTGAGCAGCTGGACGTTCACGCCCTGCTCCTTGAAGTAGCCGAGCTGTTCGGTCAGCTTGGCCGGCAGATAGATCACCTTGTCGATGCCGCCGACCATGATCTTGATGGTGTCGCCGTTGCCGCCCCCGCCCCCGCCCGAGGACGAGGTGCGGGAGTCGCGGCAGGCGCTCAGTGACAGTGCGGTGGCGGCGGCGAGTGCGGCCGCGGCGATGCGGGTGACCGTACGCATGAGGGGCTCCTTATATCTGTGCTTCGACGCCGGACGCGGGAGGACGCCAGCGCAACAGGCGGCGTTCGAGCAGGGTGAGCAGCCACTCGGCCAGCAGCGCGATCACCGTGATGATGATCATTCCGGCGTAGATGCCGGCCGAGTCGAACGTGCCCTGGGCGTGGTTGATGAGCAGGCCGAGGCCCTTGTCCGCGCCGCTGTACTCGCCGACGATCGCGCCGATGATGGCGAAACCGAACGCCGAGTGGAGCGAGGCGAGGATCCAGGAGGTGGCGCTGGGCACGACGATCGTGCTCAGTACCTGGAACCGGCCGGCCCCCAGGATCCGGGCGTTGTTCACCAGGTTGCGGTCGACCTCGCGGGCCCCCTGGAAGGCGTTGAAGAACACCGCGAAGAACACCAGGACGAACGCTGTGGCGACCTTGGAGGACATGCCGAGGCCGAACCAGATGACGAACAGCGAGGCCAGGATGATGCGGGGGATGGCGTTGGCGGCCTTGATGAACGGCGCGCACACGTCGGACAGGAAACGGCTGCGGCCGAGCACGATGCCGAGGATGACGCCGCCCACACTGCCCAGGGCGAAGCCGATCAGGGCCTCTTCGAGCGTGTAGGCGATCTGCTGCCAGATCGAGCCCTGCGAGGTTCCGTCCGTGAACCAGTCGACCAGCCGGTGCCAGATCGCACTCGGCTTGGAGTAGTAGAACGGGTCGATCCAGTGGGTCGCCGCCAGCTCCCACGAGCCGAGCACCGCGACGACCAGCAGGACCCGTACGGTGTTGATCCCGACGAGCCGGCGTCGCCGCGCGGTGCGCGCCTGGGCGACGGCCCGGTCATCGCCAGAGGTGTCCTCGACGGTGGAGACGGTCTCGGTGTCAGGCAGCACGGCCGGCGCTCCTCTCACGGGTGATCTGGACCTCTTCGCGCAGCGACTCCCACACCTCGCGGTAGATGGCGAGGAACTCCGGCGTCAGCCGGATCTCCTCCGCGTCGCGTGGCCGCTCCAGGGGAACGTCGAAGGAGGCCTTGACGGTCGCGGGTCCGGCGGTCATCACCACCACGCGGTCGCCGAGGGCGACCGCCTCCTCCAGGTCGTGGGTGACGAAGACGACCGCGGCGCCGCGCTCCGTGCCGCCCGACCACAGGCGCAGGAGCTCGTCCTGCATCAGCCCGCGCGTCTGCACGTCGAGTGAGGAGAACGGCTCGTCCATCAGCAGGATCGACGGGTCGTTGACCAGCGTCTGCGCGAGCGCGACCCGCTTGCGCATGCCGCCGGACAGCTGGTGCGGGAAGTAGGACTCGAAGCCGCCGAGCCCGACCCGCTCCACCCAGTCGCGGGCCTTCTCCCGCGCCGCGCGCCGGGTCGCCCCGCGGTAGCGCGGGCCGGTCGCCACGTTGTCGAGGACGGAGCGCCAGGGGAGCACGGCGTCGTTCTGGAACATGTAGCCGACACCGTCGGGGATGCCGTCGACCGGCCTGCCGTGCACCAGTGCCTCGCCGGCGGAGGTCGGCTCCAGCCCCGACACGAGCGAGAGCGTGGTGGACTTGCCGCAGCCGGTGGGGCCGACCACGGCCACGAACTCCCCGGAGTTCACGGTGAGGTCGAGGTCACGGACGGCCGTGTGCACTCCGCCCGACGATCGGAAACGCTTGGTGGCACCGCGAAGCTCGATCGCGGCGCCGTCAGAGCCTGCTTGCGTGGGCATGACGCCAGACGCTACGAGCGTGTCTCCGCCACGTTAAGCCTTGCTCGCGTTGTACTCACAAGTCCGCGTTTCACCACGTTGAGCGCATAAATCGCTGTTTTGTGCATTCTGCTCGCGGGGCGGGCGAACGCCGGTTCGGTTACGGTTCAGACGT
>DASQPY010000237.1:0-4740 GCA_035643735.1 Actinoallomurus sp.
CATGCGCATCAGGCTGGTTCAGGGGGACATCACGAGGGAAGAGGCCGACGCGATCGTCAACGCGGCGAACTCCTCGCTTCTCGGCGGGGGCGGTGTGGACGGCGCGATCCATCGCCGGGGCGGGCCGGAGATTCTGGCGGAGTGCCGCCGGCTGCGGGAGTCGGAGTACCCCGAGGGACTGCCGATTGGGCAGGCGGTGGCGACCACGGCCGGCCGGTTGCCCGCTCGTTGGGTGATCCACACGGTCGGGCCGGTGTACGCCAAGTCCGAGGACCGCTCCGGGCTGCTCGCCTCCTGCTACCGCGAGTCGCTCCGGGTCGCCGCCGAGCTCGGCGCCGCGACCGTCGCCTTCCCCGCCGTCTCCGCGGGGATCTACGGCTGGCCGCTCGACGACGCCGCGCGCATCGCGGTCGGTACCGTGCGCGAGACGTCAGGGCCGGTGGAGGAGGTACGGTTCGTCCTCTTCACCGCCGACGTCCACCAGGCCTTCGAGCAGGCGCTGAACGCCTAGGGGACGCGACGGACGGCCCGGCGCGGATCGGGTCCACGCCGGGCCCTACGCGACGCCCCATGGCGACGACGCCCCGCGTCCGCCCTCGGCTCAGGCCCCCATGATGTGCGGGGCCCGCGTGCGCATCATCGGGAGATGCTCACGTACGAGAAGTCCGCTCGCCGCCAGGATCCACAGGCCCAGCAGCACCATCGGAATGTAGGTCGGCACCCAGCCACCGGGTGCCCACGCTCCCCTGGTCGCCCACACGGTGAAGGCGGCAATGAGTGAGATCAGCGCGACGATGCCGGCGAAAATGGCCATCCACATCGGGAAGACGTGCGTGCGGGCGATGGCCACGGCGACGGCCGCGAGTGGCAGCGCCATCGCGATCCCGGCGATCGTCGCCATGACGGCCGTGGCGCTGTACGGCACGGCGGCCAGGATCAGCAGGCCCGCGTGCACTGTCAGGGCGTACACCGTGGCGCCGAACAGCGAAATGGCGACGAAGGCGATCGCGGAGACGAAGATGAAGCCGGCCAACACGATCGCGGGCAGGTCACTCCGGTCATCCGCGCGCCGGAAGGCGGCGGCCAGCGTCGCGCCGAACCACAGGAACAGCGCGATCGCGATGGAGTAAAGAATGGCCGCCAGCAGGATCCGCCCCCGGTTGTCGTTCAGGTACGAGGCGATCACGCCCATCGTGTCGGTGCTCCGGGGTGCCCCGCCCATCACTATCCGGGCGATGATCGCGAGGATCACCGCGCCGATACCGGCCAGGCCACCCCATCGCATCTCGTGGCCTTCACGCATGAGAACCATCTCCTCAGATGAGCCGAGTCGGTATCTCCACCGTTCAGCGCGCGGAGACCGGCTTCCATGGGCGAAAGTCCTGAATTCCGGCATCCGAATGGCGGCACGGCCGATTGAGTAAGGGCGTCCGAACAGGCGGTTCTTACCGGCGGTCAGCGCGGATAGACGAGCGCCGGACGGGACTCACGGGCGGGCGGCAGGGCGTACGACGGACGCCCGCTCTGACGGAGGGTCAGGAACGTGGTGCGCGCGGGCGTGGGACCGCCGGGCCGGCGGCCGACCACGGAAGGGTGACCTCCCCGAGCCGCCAGCGTGCCCGGCCGCCGAGCGGCGGACGGGTGTGGACGGGATGGTTGCGGGCGAGGAGCCCGACCGCGGCGATCCAGCGCTGCCGTGGGCCGAACACCGACTGCGGCGCGGCGGCCGCCCAAGCGCGGTCGAACGCGGCCAGCAGCTCGTGCACCCGCTCGCCGGGTACGTTGCGGTGGATCAGTGTCTTCGGCAGGCGTTCGGCAAGCTCGGAGGGGCGCGGCAGCGACGCGAGATGGGCCGCGAAGGTGATCGTGGCCGGAACGGCCACCGGCGCCCGCCCACGCGGACCCCGTACGGGAGCCGTCGCACCGGCCGGGGGTCCACGGTGCAGGGACGCCCAGACGGCGCGGCGGCCGATCTCGTCGCAGGTGCCCTCCACGAGCACGCCGTCCGGTGCCAGGCCGGCGCACAGTCTGTCCCAGGCCGTCCACGCCTCGGCCTCCTCGTACTGCCGCAGCACGTTGAACGCGCGGATCAGCGCGGGCGGGCGTTCGACCGGCAGCTCGAAGCCGCCCAGGCGGAACGACAGGCCCTCACGGACGTACGGCCGGGCCGCGGCGACGCGAGCCGGGTCGATCTCGATCCCGACGACCTCCACCCGCGGATGGACCGTGCGCAGCCGGGTGAACAGTTCGGCGGTCGTGACCGGCGAGGCTCCGTACCCCAGGTCGACGACCACTGGCCGATCGTGGCGGCGGAGCAGCGGACCGTGGACATGGGTGATCCAGCGGTCGACGCGCCGCAGCCGGCCGGGCGCCGTCGTCCCGCGCGTGATGGTCCCCTCGGGCCGCCGTCCCTGAGACATGGCGCCAAGTGCGGCCTCCGCCGTACGCCCCCGGCAGGGGACGCGGGCCGGAGGTCAGACCCGGTGGACCTTGTGCGCCGCGGCCTGGGCGCGCGGCTGGACGTCGATGCGGTCGATGTTGACGTGCGCCGGGCGGGTGACGGCCCACGCGACGCAGTCCGCGATGTCCTCGGCGCTCAGCGGCTCGGCCACGCCCTCGTAGGTCTTGGCCGCCTTCTCCGCGTCGCCCTTGAACCGCACGAGCGCGAACTCCGCGGTCGCCACCATGCCGGGGGCCACCTCGGTCACGCGTACGGGCTGGTCGTACAGCTCGAGGCGGAGCGTGTCGTTGACCGCGGCCGCGGCGTGCTTGGCAGCCGTGTAGCCGGCGCCGCCCTCATAGACGGCGTGGGCGGCCAGCGAGGTGATGTTGACGATGTGCCCCGCGCCGCTCTCGATCAGCATGGGCAGCAGTGCCTTGGTGGTCCGCATCAGGCCGAGCACGTTGGTGTCGTACATCTGCTGCCAGTCGGCGGGGTCCGCGCCGGACACCGGGTCGAGGCCGAACGCGCCGCCGGCGTTGTTGACGAGGACGTGGCACTGCCGCACGGCCGCCGCGAGGGCCGCCACCGACTCCGGTGAGGTCACATCGAGGGTGACGGAGGCCACGCCGCCTCGCCGGCCGGACGGGTCGGCGGCCTCGATCTCGGCCGCCAGTTCGTCGAGACGGTCCCGCCGCCGCGCGGCGAGCACGACGTCGAACCCCTCGGCGGCGAGTCTGCGTGCGGTCGCCGCGCCGATGCCACTGCTTGCTCCGGTCACCACTGCTGTCTTACGCACGGGGGTCATCATCGCAGCCGTTTGGGCAACGGCCGACCGGGGAGATCCGGTGACGGGAATGTCACGTTGTGGTCGATAGGTTCTCCTATCGGAGGTGGTGTCCGTGTCACGTCTTGCCCGGGTGGCGACGATCAGTGTCCATACTTCGCCCCTGGACCAGCCGGGGACGGGGGATGCCGGGGGAATGAACGTCTACATCGTCGAGGTCGCCAAGCGAATGGCGGAGCGCGGCATCGAGGTCGACCTGTTCACGCGGGCGACCTCGCGCGTGCTCCCGCCAGTGGCCGAACTGGCACCGGGGGTGCTCGTCCGGCACGTCGCGGCGGGACCATTGGAGGAACTGGACAAGACAGAACTACCGCGACAGATGTGCGCGTTCACGTCGGGTCTGCTGCGCACGGAGGCGGCACACGAGCCCGGCCACTACGACCTGATTCATTCGCACTACTGGCTGTCGGGGCAGGCCGGCCATGCCGCGCGGATGCGCTGGGGCGTCCCGCTGGTCCACTCGATGCACACACTCGCGAAGGTCAAGAACGCCGCGCTCGCCGACGGCGACACCCCCGAACCGCTCGGCCGCGTGCTGGGCGAGCAGCGGGTCGTGGACAGCGCCGACCGTCTCATCGCGAACACCACGGATGAGGCGAGCCAGCTCCGCACGCTGTACGACGCGGATCCGCAGCAGGTGGAGACGGTTCTGCCGGGTGTCGACCTGGAGACGTTCACGCCGAAGGCGCCGGGCGAGGCGAAGCCGGCGAGCGAGGAGGCACGCCGCCGCCTCGGGCTGCCGCGGGACCGTGCGGTGCTGCTGTTCGTCGGCCGCATCCAGCCGTTGAAGGCGCCCGACGTGCTGATCCGCGCCACGGCGGCGATGGTGGAGCGTGAGCCCCGGCTTCGCGACCGCCTGCTCGTCGCCGTCGTGGGCGGGCCCAGCGGCTCGGGCCGTTCCCGTCCGCGTGAGCTCGTCGAGCTCGCGGCCCGGCTGGGCGTCGCCGACATGGTTCGCTTCGAGCCGCCGTGTCCGCAGTCCGAGCTGGCCGACTGGTACCGCGCCGCGGACATCACCGTCGTTCCGTCGCACAGCGAGTCCTTCGGTCTGGTGGCGGTCGAGTCACAGGCGTGCGGCACACCGGTGGTCGCCGCGGCGGTCGGCGGTCTGAAGACGGCCGTACGCGACGGTGTCTCCGGTGTACTCGTGCGGGGGCACGAGCCGGCCGACTACGCGCGCGTGCTGCTCGACCTGCTCGACGCCCCGCGCCGCCTGCGCCGGATGTCGGCGGCCGCGGCGAGGCACGGCACGGCGTTCGGCTGGGAGTCGACGGTCGAGCGGCTCCTGGAGATCTACGCCAAGGCCGTCGGAGAGCGGGCGATGGCCGCGTCGGCGTGAGCCCGCGTCGTACATGATGGTGGCTTTCCAGGCGACCTGAGGAGCGGTGATGAGCGACGAACTCCGCGCTACCGGCATGGATGAGGCACTCAACGCGATCCTGGACGACCAGGG
>DASQPY010000238.1:0-16088 GCA_035643735.1 Actinoallomurus sp.
TCGAGGCGCGCGCCGACGCCTTCACCGTCGCCCTCATCCCCACGACGCTGGAGCTGACCACGCTCGGCCGCAAGCAGCCCGGCGACGCGGTCAACCTCGAGGTCGACGTGGTCGCCAAGTACGTCGAGCGGCTCATCAGCAACCCTGAGGACCGGCCATGAGCTCCTGGGAGCAGGCGGGTGTCGCGGTCTTCGGCGAGAAACTGCTGTGGACCGACCTGCTGGGCAACGTCTTGTCCCTCGTGACGGTGTGGCTGGCGATGCGGCGCGCCATCTGGACCTGGCCGGTCCAGCTGGCCGGCGCGGTGCTGCTGTTCACCGCCTCGATCAGCGCGCACGCCCCCGGCAACGCGCTGAAGCAGGTGATGTTCTTCCTGCTCGTCTCGTACGGCTGGGTGAAGTGGGTGCGCGGCATCAAGGAGAGCCATGAGCTGCCGGTACGTCCCGCCACCGGACGCGAGCGTACGGCGCTGATCGGCGTCCTGGCGGCCGGCACCGCGGTCGTGGCCCTGCTGTTCGCCCATGTCCCCTGGCTGCAGATCACCTGGTCGCCGACGGCGAACGCGTACATCTTCGTGGGCAGCGCGGTGGCGACCTTCGCGCAGAGCCGTGCTCTCGTGGACTTCTGGATCATCTGGGTGCTGGTCGACCTGGTGGGCGTGCCACTGGCGATCAAGTCCGGCCTGTACGTCTCCGGCGCGGCGTACGGGATCTTCTTCGTGATGGTCGTCGCCGGATTCCGAAATTGGATCAGGCAGTACCGCCGGCAACGGCGGAGTGCCGAACTGGAGGCCGTGGCGGCATGAGTTTCGACAGTGTGGAAGAAGCGATAGCCGACATCGCGGCGGGCAAGGCCGTGGTGGTCGTCGACGACGCGGACCGGGAGAACGAAGGTGACATCATCTTCGCCGCCGGCAAGGCGACGCCCGAGCTGCTCACCTTCACCATCCGCTACAGCAGCGGCGTGATCTGCGTGCCGATGGAGGGCGCGGACCTCGACCGGCTGGCGATCCCCCTGATGACCTCCCAGAACCGCGAGCGGATGCGCACCGCGTACACGGTCAGCGTGGACGCCCGCGACGGCGTGAGCACCGGGATCTCCGCCGCGGACCGCGCCACCACCATCCGTACGCTGTGCGACTCGGCGACCGAGCCGTACGAGCTGGTCCGACCGGGGCACATCTTCCCGCTGCGGTACCACGAGGGCGGCGTGCTGAAGCGGCGCGGGCACACCGAGGCGGCGGTCGACCTGGCCCGGCTCGCCGGGCTCACCCCCGCAGGCGTGCTCGCCGAGGTCGTCAACGACGACGGCACGATGGCGCGGCTGCCGCAGCTGGAGGTCTTCGCCAAGGAGCACGACCTCAAGCTGATCTCCATCGAGCAGCTCGTGGAGTACCGCAAGCGCAACGAGCGGGTGGTCGAGCGGGTCGCCGAGACCCGGATCCCCAACCGGCACGGCATGTGGCGCGCGGTCGGGTACGCCAGCGCCTTCGACGGCGGCGAGCACGTCGCGCTCGTCCTCGGCGAGATCGGCGACGGCGAGGACGTCCTGGTGCGAGCGCATTCGGAATGCCTCACCGGCGACGTTCTGGGCTCACAGCGCTGCGACTGCGGCCCCCAGCTCGACTCGGCGATGGCCGCGATCGCCGAGGAGGGCCGCGGCGTCGTGGTCTACCTGCGCGGTCACGAGGGCCGGGGCATCGGGCTCCTCGCCAAGCTGCGGGCCTACCAGATGCAGGACAACGGCTCCGACACCGTGGACGCCAACCTCGAGCTCGGCCTGCCGGTGGACGCACGAGAGTACGTCAACGCCGCGCAGATGCTGAGCGACCTCGGCGTCCGGTCGATCCGGGTGCTGACCAACAACCCGGCCAAGCTCGCGGGCCTGGAGGGGTTCGGGGTCGAGGTACGTGAACGCGTGCCGATGCCCGTCCTCGTCACCGAGTACAACCGGCGTTACCTGGCCGCCAAGCGCGACCGGCTCGGCCACCAGATAGGAGACTTCCAATGAGCGAGCGAATCGACGAGCACAGCGTCCTGGTCACACCTCTGACGAAGGAGGGCTCATGAGTGGAATGGGGCGTCCTGAGGCGGCGGCCGTGGACGCGTCCGGGCTGAGCCTGGGTGTGGTCTGCGCCCGATGGAACGCGCAGGTCACCGACCAGCTGCTCGAGCGCGCGCTGGCCGCGGCGAAGGAGTGCGGACTGCTCGAGCCCGTGGTCGTACGCGTCGCGGGCGCGCTCGAACTCCCGGTCGTGGCCCAGCAGCTCGCCCGGGACAACGACGCGGTCGTCTGCCTCGGTGCCGTCATCCGGGGCGGTACACCCCATTTTGACTACGTATGCGACTCGGTCACGGAGGGTTTGACGAGGGTTGCCCTCGATGAGGGCACACCCATCGGCAATGGCGTACTAACCTGTGAGACGCTCGACCAGGCACTGGAACGCTGCGGTCTGCCGGACAGCAGCGAGGACAAGGGATGGGAGGCGACCGTGGCCGCTCTCGATACGGCACTGACCCTGAGGGGCCTGCGGCATCACGGTCACGCGCGGCATCACACGGAGCATCTGGGCTCCTGAGTCTCCACGCCGCGCTACCGATCTCTCATCAGGAAGGTCTTCACCGTGCTGTCACTCGTGCTTCCCAAGGGCTCTTTGGAGCGTGCGACGTTCGACCTGTTCGACGCCGCCGACCTGACGGTCCGCCGTGGTTCCGAGCGCGACTACCGCGCGTCGGTCGATGACCCGCGCATCGACCGCGTACGCGTGCTGCGCCCGCAGGAGATCCCCACCTATCTCGAACAGGGGCTCTTCGACCTTGGCATCACCGGCCGTGACTGGATCACCGAGACCGCGGCCGACGTGGTCTCGCTCGGTGAGCTGAAGTACTCCAAGGCCACGTCCAACCCGGTGCGCGTCATCATCGCCGTGCCGAACGACGCTCCCTGGCAGTCGGCCGCCGACCTGCCCGAGGGCGTGCGGATCTCGACCGAGTTCCCGGCGATGACCGAGCGCTACCTGGCCCAGCACGGGGTCAAGGCCCGGGTGGTCCCGTCGTACGGCGCGACCGAGGCCAAGGTGCCCGACATCGTCGACGCGATCGTGGACCTGACCGAGACCGGCTCATCGCTGCGCAAGAACGGCCTGCGCATCCTCGACACGCTGCTGGTCAGCTACACCGAGCTGGTGGCCAACCGCGAGGCGTACGAGGACCCGAACAAGCGTGCCGCGATGGAGGACGTCGCCCTGCTCCTGCAGGGAGCGATCCGCGCCCGAGGCAACGTCCTGCTGAAGCTCAACGTCTCCGACGCGCAGCTTCAGGAGGTGCTGGGCATCATGCCGTCGCTGTCGTCGCCGACGGTCACCCGCCTGGCCGGCGGTGAGATGCACGCGGTCGAGAGCGTGGTCGCCAAGCACGGCGTCAACACGCTCATCCCGGCGATCAAGGCGGCCGGCGGCCGCGACATCCTCGAGATCCCGATCAGCAAGATCGTTGACTGAGATGACCACGGTGACGTGGCGACCGGGCCGGGCACGGATCATCCCGTACGTTCTCGCGGTGGTGGTCGTGGCCGGCATGGTCGTCATTGCCGTGGGGATGCCGTCGAACTGGGCCCTCGGTGACCGGATCGGCCTTGTCGTGATCGGGTTGATCGTCGCGGGCATCCTGCACATGCTGGCCCGCAGCCGGGTGATCGCGGACGATCGCGGCGTGACCCTCGTCAACGCGCTGCGCACCCATGAGTACGAATGGGCCGAAATCCTGGGCGTGACGATGGCCGAGGGCGCGCCCTGGCCGACGCTCGACCTGGCCGACGGCTCGACCGCGCCCGCGATGGGCATCCAGGCCAGCGACGGCGACCGCGCCCACCGCGCGGTCGCCGAGCTCGCCGCGATGGTGCACGCACGCGGCGAGACCGCCGAGGCCTGACCTCGGCCTCGCGCGCGAAACGGGGGATGGGCAACAGCCTGCGGTCAGCCGCGCCGGTGCCGCGGCAGCAGCAAGCTGAGCACCGCGATGGCCAGGCCGAGCCCGGCCGCCAGGAGGAAGACCCGGTCGTAGCCGGCGGCGAGGGCGGCGGCCGGGGAGCTCCCGCCGTTCTCCATCTGAGTTCTGGCGCTGGCGGTCGTCGCGAGCACCGCCAGGCCCACCGACCCGCCTGCCTGACCGGCGGTGTTGGCCAGTCCGCCGACGATCCCCGCGTCGCCCTCGGGGACATCGGCGGTCGTCGCGGCCATGAGGGTGGGAAAGGTCAGCCCGATGCCGACCGCGATGAGCAGCGTAGGCCCGAGGACGCCGGTGAGGTAGCCGCCGCCGGCATGGGCCTGGGAGATCCAGCCGAAACCGGCCAGGAAACAGCCGCAGCCGGCCAGCACCAGAGGGCGCACGCCGGTTCGCGCCAGCAGGCCGGCCGCCCATCGCGCGATCACCATGAACGTCACCGCCGCGGGTGTCTGCCCGAGCCCGGCTCGAAGCGCACCATAGCCCAGTACGTTCTGCAGGAACAGCGACGTGAAGTACCACATCGCGATGGCAATCGCTCCGAACAGCAGCAGCATGCCGTTGCCGACGGCCACCTCCCGGATTCTGAACAGCCGCAGGGGCATCAGCGGCAGGGCGGCGTAACGCGCCTCCACCACGGTGAAGACGACGAGCAGGAGCAGGCCCGCCACGCCTGGCCCGACGACCAGCGCGGACGTCCAGCCATGATCGGTGCTCTGCATGACCCCGTAGATCATCGCGGCCAGCCCCGCCGTCCCCGTGACCGCGCCAACGAGGTCGAGCGATTCCCGCCGGCCGGTTCGCGTGCCGGCCGGCGACACCATGGCCACCACGATCAGCACCGCGCCGATCGGCACGTTGGTCAGGAAGACCCACCGCCACGACAGGCCGGTTGTGATGGCACCGCCCGCGACCGCGCCGGCCATCCCGCCCACACCGCCCGCGGCGGACCACGCGCCGAATGCCCGGGCGCGTGCGTGATCCTCGGTGAAGCCGGTGTTGATCACGGCCAGCGTCGCCGGGGCCAGCATGGCGGCTCCCATGCCCTGCGTGACGCGCGCCGCCACCAGGACCTCCGGCGTGGTTGCCAGGCCGCCGACCAGACTCGATGCGGAGAACAAGAACAGCCCGGCGACCAGCATCCGGCGATGGCCGAACAGGTCGGCGGCGCGGCCACCCAGCAGCATGAAGCCCGCGAAGGTGAGCAGGTAACCGTTCACCACCCAGGCCAGGCCGGCGGCCGTGAAGCCGAGGTCCCGGTCGATCGAGGGCAGGGCGACGTTAACGATGGCCGAGTCCAGGATCACCATGAACTGGCAGGCGCACGCCAGCGCCAGGACCATCCAGGCGGGGCCGGTCCTCGCTTCCGCGTGGCCGCGGGTCAGGGTGTTCGCGGGTGATTCGGACGTCACAAGCGCCTCCTGAGTGCGAATCTGCGGCAAGTGTTCGGTGAGCCGGCGCCGGTGGTGTTCATGTCATGAGCTCCGTCTGCCGGCATCGGTGCCACCCCGGGCAGGGCCGGGCGGGCTCGCGGATGACGGCGCCGCTCACGCGGTCTTCGGCGTTCTTCCGGCCTCGGTTGCGCGGGCGTTCCCGTCGGTGTCGATGGCGTGGCCGCCCGCCAGCATCCGGATCGTGGTCCGGGCCAGCCGCCGTCCCTGGTACCGGGCCGCTTTCAGCGTCGTGGCATCCGTCACCGGCTTGTCGGCCAGTTTTCCTTCCCGCCACAGCCCGCCGGCCTGGTCGATGAACTGCTTGAGCTACGCGGCCGGCGCGCCGAACCGCGTCGGCGTCCCGAATGCGAACGCGTCGGCCCAGGCCAGATCCGCAACCGAGGCCTGGGCGATCGACGTGGCGGCGTCGGCGTGCCGCCGCCACTGCGGGTTCTGGTCGATCGCGCTGTAATAGATGACGGCGACCTTCACGGTCATGTCGGCTCCCTCGATGTCACCTAGGATTAGTTACGCGCATAACGTTATTCGCATAATAGTTATCCGCGTAACTAACCTGTCAAGGAGCAGCCTGTGGACTTCGAGCGAGCCGACGCCATCAACCAGGCCATTCGCCTGTTGAGCTTGCGCCACCGGGCCAGGACCGCGGCGCTGCTGGCCCCGCTCGGCCTGCACCCCGGACAGGAGGCGCTCCTGCTCGAACTCGCCCGGACCGGGCCGATGATCCAAGCTCAGCTCAGCGAGGCGCTCGGCGTCGAGCCGCCCAGCGTCACGCTGATGACCCGCAAGCTCGAAGCCTCCGGCCACATCCGCCGCAAACCCGTCCCCTCCGACAAGCGCGCCAGCATCGTCGAGCTCACTGACAGCGGCAAGGCGCTAGCCGACCAGGTCAAGCAGCTATGGTGCGCTTTGGCGGAGGAAACCGTGACCGGCCTGCCCGCGCGGACCGTGGCAGAACTACACGGCCTCCTCACAACCCTGACCGCCAACGTCGACACCAGGCGCCCCCGCCACCCACACGGCCGCCGGGACGGTGAGTAAGAGCTGGTCTGGGACGTCAGCCGGCGGGTGGGCTTGGCACTGAGCCGGCGTGTTCCACCGGAGCGATACCGAGCGAGGGTCGCCGCCGCCGAGATACAGGCCGATGGCGAACGCCGCGGCGGCCTCCAGCAGCCCGGCCCGCTCAAGGCCGCCGGCGTCCACCGGCTCGCAGCCGAGGTCGCGTACCAGCATGCTGGAGCCGATGCAGGCGTTCGGACGCTGGTCCGAGGTGCACGCCGACGAGGTGGTGGCGGCGCTGGAGCGGGCGTTCGGTGAATCCGGCCGCTGCCGAGTGATGAGTTCTGGCCGCGCGCGGTGTCCCTACTCGTGGCGGGTGTCATGGCCGACCCAGGGGAGGGACCCGATGACGGTGCAAGCGGTCGAGGACGAGGCGGAGTTCGGCCGGCTGGCCGACCCGTACCGGCGGGAACTCCTCGCGTTCTGCTACTCCATGCTCGGCTCGGTCGAGGACGCCGAGGACCTGGTGCAGGAGACGTACCTGCGAGCGTGGCGCTCGTACGGCGGGTTCGAGGGGCGGTCCTCGCTGCGCAGCTGGCTGTACCGCATCGCGACGAACCGGTGCCTGACCGCCCTCGAACGCCGCGGGCGCCGGCCTCTGCCCTCGGGCCTGGCGGGCCCCGCCGACCCGGACGCGCCGCTGGTCGGCGCCGGGCCGGAGATCGCCTGGCTCCAGCCGTTTCCCGACCCGCCGTCCACGGCACCGGCCGACCCGGCCGTGATCGTCGCGGGCCGCGACAGCGTACGGCTGGCTCTGGTGGCGGCGATGCAGCACCTGTCGGCCCGCCAGCGTGCGGTGCTGATCCTGCGGGAGGTCCTGGCCTGGCGGGCGGCCGAGGTGGCGGAGGTGCTCGACATGACCACCACCGCGGTCAACAGCGCACTGCAGCACGCACGGGCGCGGCTGGGGCGGGCGGCGGCCGTGGAGGATGAGCTCACCGAGCCTCCGGAGGCGGATCGCCGTGCGCTGCTCGCCCGGTACGTCAGGGCCTTCGAGGACGCCGACGTCGCCGGTCTGGTGGCGCTGCTGCACGAGGACGCGGTCATGGAGATGCCGCCGTACCTGAGCTGGTTCGCGGGGCGCGCCGCGGTCATCGGCTTCCTGAAGCGGCGTTGCCTTCGCGCGCCGGGCGATTTCCTGCTGGTGCCGGTCGTGGCGAACGGCCAGCCGGCGGCGGGCGCGTACCTGCGCGGAGCGGACGGCGTGCACCGGGCGCACGGCATCCAGGTGCTGACCGTCCGTACGACCGGGATCACCCGGATCGACACGTTTCTGGAACCGGGCCTGTTCGCGGCCTTCGGCCTGCCGGCGACGTACCCGGAGTCTTGCCGCCTCCAGAGGTGATGAGTCCGGTGCCGTGGCCGGGTCTCTATTTCCGACAGACCGTGTTCAGAAATGGAGCCTGCGATGTCGGAAACAACGGACCAGCTCGGCGCACTATCGCCGCCCCTCCGGCGGGAGCGTTCCCCGGACGGTACGCGGAGGGGCGGCCAGGTGATCTGGACGATGCTGCTGGCCCCCATCGGCGTCTTCCTGACCTCGCTCGACATCGTGGTGGTGGCGACCGCCCTCCCGGTGGTCCGCACCCACCTGCACGCGAGCCTCGCCGACCTGGAATGGACGATCAATGCCTACAACCTGGTGCTCGCCTGCCTGCTGATGACCGGCGCGGCGCTCGGTGACCGGTTCGGCCGGCGGCGCATGTACGTGACCGGCCTCGTGGTGTTCAGCCTGGCCTCCGCGGCGGCTGCGCTGTCGTCGACCGCCGGGGAGCTCATCGTGGCCCGCGTGGTGCAGGGCGTCGGCGCGGCCGCGGTGATGCCGCTGACCCTGACGCTGATCATCGACGCCTTCCCGGCCGGACGGCGCGGGGCGGCCATCGGCATCTGGGGCGGGGTGACCGGCCTGGGCGTGGCCGCCGGACCGGTCGTCGGCGGGGCCATCACCGAGGGACTGTCCTGGCAGTGGATCTTTTGGGTGAACGTCCCGATCGGGCTCGCGGTCGCGCTGCTGTCGGCGCTGCGGCTGCGGGAGAGCCGCGGCGCGCGTTCCCAGCTGGACGTCGTCGGCCTCGTACTGGTCGGTGCCGGGGTGTTCGCTCTGACGTGGGCTCCGGTACGGGCGCCCGCGGCCGGATGGGGCAGCGCCGAGGTGCTCGGCGCGCTGACGGCGGGCGTGGTGCTCGTCGCGGCGTTCCTCGCGTGGGAACGGCGGACGGCCCATCCGATGCTGCCGATCGGCTACTTCGCCCGGCGCGGGTTCGCCGCCGCGAACGCGGTGGCCTTCGGCCAGCAGATCTCGCTCATCGGCTCGCTGTTCATGATCTCGCAGCTGCTGCAGATCGGGATGGGCTACTCACCGTTCGGCGCCGGCCTGCGCATTCTCGTCTGGAACGGCACGCTGATGCTGGTCGCGCCGCTCGCCGGCGCGCTGGCCGACCGGTTCGGCAACCGCTGGATCATGGCCGCGGGCGTGGCCCTGCAGGCGGCCGGCCTCGGCTGGCTCGCGGAGATCGTACGGCCGGGCATCGGGTACGGCCGCCTGGTACTCCCGCTGGTCGTCGCCGGTGTGGGCATCTCCATGGTGTTCCCCACGGTCGCCAACATGGTCACCGGCTCGGTGCCCTTCGAGGACGCCGGAGTGGCGGCCGGTACGAACAGCGCCCTCCGCGAGCTGGGCAGCGTGTTCGGGGTCGCGATCATCGCCCTCGTCTTCGCCGGCAACGGCGGATACGCCTCGCCCGAGAACTTCATCGACGGGTTCCGGCCGGCCATGGTGGTCGCCGCGGCGATCGCTCTGCTCGCGGTCGTGCCCGCCGTACTCGGGCCCGGCGGAGTCATCACCATCACGGCACCCAGGGAGACGGCATGAGCAGCATCAGGATCGTGCGTTACCGGACCAGGCCCGAGGCGGCCGAAGAGAACCAGCGGCTCGTGGAGAAGGTGTTCGCGGAACTGGGCGCCGAGGATCCGGGCGGACTGCGCTACGCGACGTTTCGCCTGGCCGATGGGGTGAGCTTCGTACACGTGGTCGTGCACGAGGGCGACGAGAATCCGCTGGGTGACTCCGCCGCCTTCGCCGCCTTCCAGCAGGGCATCGGCGACCGCGTCAGCGAGCCCCCGAACGCCGAGGAGGCCACATTGGTCGGTTCCTACCGCTTCGGGGTCTGAGTCCGCCGGGCGCGGGCCGGATACCCCGGCCCGCGTCCGTGCGGCGTAGCGTGTTGCGAGTAATCGATGGCCAGTGCGATTGCCACCTCGACACAGCCGCCGTTGGGATTGCTTCGAATCGACTTGCGCCACGGAGTGTGAGTGAGGGCCATCCGAAGATCCTGTCTAGTTGTCAGCGGTTGCTGCTAGATAAGCGATGCTCTCGGCGGGGGATAGCGCTGCATCCCAGAGCCGATCGTAGTGTCTCGTGTATCGCGCAACTTCCGCTGGTTCGCTATGGACGAGATCGGTGCTCACCGTCTCTGCCAGTGCCATGGGCGGATCGGTGGGGTCGGCGAATGTGTAGAGCATGAATGACGACATCGGCAACAGGCCGCCGGTGATAGGTGTGTCGTATGGCAGCACGACCAGTGTGATTCGTGGCTCGGCGGACACGGCATCGATCAAGTGCTGCAGCTGTGCGCGCATAACCGGCGCTGGGACGGCGAGCCGGCGTATGACGAACTCATCAAGGATTACCTCATACGTCGGGCCACCGGGACCAAGGAGGGCTCGCTGGCGCTTGAGGCGTGCTTCCGCCATTCGCTCGGGACGGTAGTCGATAGGTCCCTCGCTCTTGTCGAGTTCGATGAGGGCCCAGATGAACTCCTGCGTTTGCAGTAGTCCTGGAATCGCGGTCTGGTTGTATGTGCGGATCGTTTTCGCGCCGGATTCGAGGTCGGCGTAGAGGCGTTGGCGGGAGCCCATGGCGTCGCCGTAGGCGTCCCACCAGCCTTTTTCGGCGGCGTCGCGGGCGATGCGGACGACCTCATGCCAGCGGTCGCCCCTGACGCCGAGGATGTCGAGGATCTTCATGACCTCGGCGAGGTCGGGGCGGATGTGGGCGTTCTCCAGTCGGCTGATCTTCATGCGTGACTGGTGGATCAGCTTCGACAGCCGCTCCGTGGTCATGCCGGCTTCCTCGCGTAACGTGCGCAGCTCCAAGGCGAGCCGCCTCCGGCGTACGAATGGACTGGTCATCGCTGACCGTCCAATGAACAGTTCAGGTGACGCACGACCGTTCCTCCGCTCTTCGACTATCGCACGTGTGCGATCTGAACGTTCAGAGCCTGCCCGTGCGAATTTCCCGGATGGGCGATCTCGGCCGACAAAGGCAGTACACGGACAACCACGAAGTGTAAACATGAGCGGCATGGTCTGACCGTGATCCGCACTGTTCGGATCTGAAATCACTGTTCGAGGTGCCCCATGTCGATTCTCTTGGCCACTCGTCCCGGCCTGGACGCGAACGTCCTGCGCTGGCGTCGTGCCTTCCCCGGCCGGCCCGAACAGGCGTCTGTCGTGCGCCGGTTCGCGGAGATCCTGCTGCACGGCTGCTCGCTCGTTGACGACGTGTTGCTCGTCGTCGACGAGCTGGTGGTGAACGCGCTCCGTCACACCGGGTCCGGCCGTCCCGGCGGGAGCTTCGCCGTGGAGATACGCCGCGAGTGTGCGGAGGTCGTCGTCATGGTGGCCGATCAGGGCTGCATGACCGAGCCGGCCCCCGCCGACGCCGACGCGCTCGCCGAGTCCGGCCGCGGCCTGCGTACCGTCTCGCTGCTCGCCACGAGTTGGGGCTGGCATGGCAACGCCGGCGGCCGCACGGTCACCGCTGTCTTCGCCACCGAGCCGGCCGGGCTCGTACACCTACCGGGCATCGGCACAGAAGTACTCACGCCTCCCGTGCCAAGGCGGTGATGGCGGAGACGTCCTCCGCGGAAAGCTCGATGTCCGCCGCGGCGAGGTTGTCCTTCAGATGCGCGATGCTCGTCGTCCCAGGGATCGGCAGGGTGACCGGCGAGCGGTGCAGCTGCCAGGCGAGTGCGATCTGCCGCGCCGTAGCGCCGTAACGGGTCGCGATCGGTTCGATGACCGCCATGACCTTTCTCGTATCCGGCCCCTCGGTCAAGGTCACCGGGTGCCAGGGCGAGAAGGCGGCGCCGCCGGCCTCGGCGGCCTTGAGCAGGTCCGCGCCGGGGCGCGCCGCCACGTTGTAGTGCGCGGTGACAGCCGCGATCTCCACGATGGCACGTCGCCGCGATCACCCGGCCCACCAACGCGATCTCAGTCACTACCAGGCAGGCTCCCGGGCCATCCGAGCCCTCCGGCCGGGGCCGGCGCGCATCCGGGGCGGGTCGTTCGCGTAGCCTCCTGCGGGTGACCGATGACGTGAGCAACCGGCCGGGGGCGGGCCGGTCCGCCTTTGTCGAGCCGGAGATCTACTACGCCGGGCTCGCCGCCGCGTACGTTACCGGCGGGGCTCTGATCACCGATCCGGGCGGCCGGATACTGCTGGTCAAGCCCAACTACCGCGATCACTGGCTGCTGCCCGGCGGGACCGCCGACGACAACGAGCCGCCCGAGGCCGCCTGCGCACGGGAGCTGAAGGAAGAGATCGGGCTCGCCCTGCACGTCGGGCAACTGCTCGTCGTCGACTGGCAGCCCGCGCGCGCCGAACGGCCCCGGCCCACGGTGAGTTTCGTCTTCGACGCGGGGATCCTCGACGACCCCGAGCGGATCCGGCTTCAGGAGGACGAGCTCGACGACCACGGGTTCTTCGAGCCCGGCCAGGCCACCGCCCTCCTGGGTCCGGCCGCCGCCCGCATCCCTGCCGCCCTGCGCGCCCGCGCGACGAAGACCCCCGTCTACCTGCCGCAAGCATGATCCAGTGTGGGGCCGCAACGAGAGGCTTGGCGGGAAGTAGCCTTGGGGCGTGCCGCATACCACGTCAATCCCGGCATCGGACTTCGCGTCGCCGCAGGCCCTGAGTGAGGCCCTCGAGCAACACGCGTACCTGTCCGACGAGGGACTCGCGACCGCCTGCTTCCTTGGCCTGCGCATGCGCAGGCCGCTGTTCCTCGAAGGGGAGGCGGGTGTCGGCAAGACCGAGCTGGCCAAAACTCTCGCCACCGTCCTGGACGTGCCGCTGATCCGGCTCCAGTGCTACGAGGGCCTGGACGCCGCGCAGGCGCTGTACGACTGGGACTTTCCCCGCCAGCTGTTGCACCTGCGGGCCGCCGAGGCGGCCGGTGTCACGGACGTCGAGCGCCTCGAGTCAGAGCTGTACGACCGGCGCTTCCTTGTCTCCCGGCCGCTCCTCCAGGCCCTGGAGACCTCGACCGAGGAACGCCCGAGCGTCCTGCTCGTCGACGAGATCGACCGCGCCGACGACGAGTTCGAGGCGTTCCTGCTGGAGGTGCTGAGCGACTTCACCATCTCCATCCCCGAGCTCGGCACGATCCGCGCCGAGCGCCCGCCGGTCGTCGTCGTCACCTCCAACCGCACCCGTGAGGTGCACGACGCGCTCAAGCGCCGCTGTCTGTACCACTGGCTGGAGCATCCCGCGTTCGACCGCGAGGTGGCGATCATCCGGCGGCGGATGCCCGACGCCACCGAGAGTCTCGTACGCCAGGTGGCGGGCGCCGCGGGCCGGCTGCGGAAGCTGGACCTGCTGAAGGCACCGGGGATCGCCGAAAGCCTCGACTGGACCGAGGCGCTCGTCGCGCTGGGCGCGCGCGACCTGGACCCGGACATCGCCGCGGTGACGCTGGGCGCGGTCCTGAAGTACCGCGAGGACACCGAGCGGGTGGTCGAGGGCGGCATCGGCGCGCTGTTCAACGGAGCCTGAGCATGGCGCCGCCGCGGGACGTCGTCGAGACGCTCACCGGCTTCGCCCGTACGCTGCGGGCCGCCGGGGTCGGCGCCGACCCCGAGCGCGTCCAGGCGATGATCGGCGCCGTCGGCCATCTCGACGTGCTCGACGCCCGCGATGTGTACTGGGCCGGGCGGCTCACCATGTGCGCGGACCCGGCCGACCTGCCGCGCTATGACCGTTGCTTCACCGCGTACTTCTCCGGCGACACCGCCACGGTACGGCGCACCGCACCGCCGCCGGTGACCGTGGTACGGCACGCCGCGACGCCGGGTACGGCCGGTGACGACCGGCCCGGTGACGTGTCCGTCGCGACGGCCAGCGAGATCGAGGTCCTGCGGCTGCGCGACGTGGCCCGCCTCAGCGCGGCCGAACGCGCCGAGGTCCACCGCCTGCTCGCCCTGCTCGACGACGTCTCCGCGCAGCGGAGGTCGCGAAGGTTCACCGCACGCCATCGGGGACGGCTCGACGCGCACCGTACGGTCCGCTCGATCCTGCGGCGCGGCGGGGAGATCTCCGGCCTGCACTACCGCGCGCACCGTACGCGGCCCCGGCGCGTGGTGCTGATCGTGGACGTGAGCGGCTCGATGAGCCCGTACGCCGACGTGCTCCTGCGGTTCGCGCACGCGGCCGTACGCTCGGCGCCGCGGTCGACGGAGGTCTTCAGTGCCGGCACCCGGCTGACCCGCGTGACCAGGGAGCTGCGGCACCGGGAGCCGGACGCGGCGATGACCGCGGTGTCCGCGGCCATCCCGGACTGGAGTGGCGGCACCCGGCTGGGCGAGGAGCTGAAGGAGTTCCTCGACCACTTCGGGCAGCGGGGGATGGCGCGCGGCGCGATCGTGGTCATCGCCTCCGACGGCTGGGAACGCGGGGACACGACGCTCCTCGGAGAGCAGATGGAGAGACTGCACCGGCTCGCGCACCGGGTCGTGTGGTCCAACCCGCACAAGGCACAGCCCGGGTACGAACCGCTCACAGGCGGGATGCTCGCGGCGCTTCCGTACGTTGACGACTTCGTGGCCGGTCACAGCCTGGCCGCATTGGAAGAACTGGCAGGGGTGATCGGAAATGCGTGACGTCCTTCGCGAGATCGGCAAATGGTACGACGAGGGAGAGACGTTCGGGCTGGCCACCGTGGTCAACACCTTCCGCAGCGCCCCACGGCCGGCGGGGGCCTCGATGGCCGTGTCCGGCGACGGCGAGGCCGTGGGCAGCGTGTCCGGCGGCTGCGTCGAGGGGGCGGTGTACGAGCTCGCGCAGGAGGTCATGGCGTCCGGCCGCGCCGTCGTGCAGCGGTACGGCGTCAGCGACGACGACGCGTTCGCCGTCGGGCTGACCTGCGGCGGCATCCTGGACATTCTCGTGGAGCCGATCGGCCCCCAGACGTTCCCCCTGTTCGCCGAGGTGAAGGCCTCGATCGAGCGGCACGAACCGGTCGCGGTCGCGACCGTCATCGAGGGGCCGGGCGAGGTCGGCGTCCGCCGCCTCATCTGGCCGGACCGCTCCGAGGGCTCACTCGGTCTCGACCGGCTGGACGAGGCCGTCGACGACGACGCGCGCGGCATGCTCGCCCAGGGCACGACCGGTGTCCGGCGGTACGGCCGGCACGGCGAGCGGCGCCTGGACGAACTCGCCGTCTTCGTGCACTCCTTCGCCCCGCCGCCCCGCATGCTGGTCTTCGGCGCGATCGACTTCGCCGCGGCGGTGGCACGGGTCGGCAAGTTCCTCGGCTACCACGTGACCGTCTGCGACGCCCGGCCCGTCTTCGCCACCCCCAAGCGGTTCCCCGAGGCCGACGAGGTTGTGGTGAAGTGGCCGCACAAGTTCCTCACCGAGTCCGAGGGCGACGTGGACGAGCGCACGGTGATCTGCGTTCTCACCCACGACCCGAAGTTCGACGTGCCGCTGCTGGAGGTGGCGCTGCGCACCCGCGCCGGCTACGTCGGGGCGATGGGCTCCCGTCGTACCCACGAGGACCGGCTCGACCGACTGCGTGAGGCCGGGGTCACCGAGGAGGAGATCGCCCGGCTCCGCTCGCCGATCGGCCTCGATCTCGGCGCCCGTACACCGGAGGAGACCGCGGTCTCGATCGCGGCCGAGCTCATCCAGCTCCGCTGGGGCGGCACCGGCCAGGCCCTCACCGACACCGGCGGCCGCATCCACGGCGCGTAGGGCTACCAGGGCACCGCGCCGTCGTCGTTGAAGAAGCCGCCGCTCGGCCCGTCATCGGGGAGAGTGGCGAGTTCGACGACGACGCGCGCGCCCTCCTCAACGGTCCGAGTGCCCTTGTGGCCGTTCAGGTCGGTCGCGACGTAGCCGGGCGTGGCAACATTGACCTTGATGTGGCGGTACCCGGCGCTGCGCCGGAATGCGTTGGCGTACTGGACCGTCAGCATGGTCAGCGCCGTCTTCGACGAGGCGTAGGCGAGGATGTCGTCGGCCTGCCCCAGCATCGAGTCCTGATCCGAGATCAGGGTCAGCGAGGCGGTGGTGCTCGCGACGTTGACGATCCGGGGCGCGGGCGCCTCCCGCAGCAGCGGCAGCGCCGCGCGGGTCACCGCGACCACGCCGAAAACGTTGGTCGCGAAGGTCGCGCGCATCTCTGCCACGCCGGTCTCCAGCGTGGGGCGGCGGATGAGGATCCCGGCATTGTTGACCAGGACGTCCAGGCGTCCGTACCGCCGCTTCACGAGGTCCATCGCGGCCGCCACG
>DASQPY010000239.1:0-11486 GCA_035643735.1 Actinoallomurus sp.
CACCGAGCACCGGACCGCCGTCCTCGACACCGTCCTGGCGGTGGCCGAAGAGATCGGTGCCACCGCGGCACAGGTGGCGGTCGCCTGGCTCGCCGGCCGCGCGGCGCGGTCCACCACGGCACTGGTGCCCGTGATCGGTCCGCGCACTCTCGCGCAGTTGCGCGAATACCTCGCGGCGCTGGACCTGAAGCTGACCACCGAGCAGTACGACCGGCTGGACAGAGTGAGCACGGCCGACGCCGGGGACACGCAGGAGGCCATCGCCTTCGGGGGTGACGCGCACCGCTTCCGCAGGCACCCCGTCCCCGTCGTGTGAACGATCAGGACACGTCGGAGGCGGGGACCGTCCACGTGTCGCAGGCCGACAGCACGCCGTCGCGGTAGCCCTTGACCACCCAGCCGGCATAGTGCCGCGCGGATCCGTGGTCGCGCAGGTCCGGCCTTGACTCGTCGTCGCCGCGCGCGCGGTTGTCGGCGACCATCGCGCGGTACTGCGCGGCGGTCATGGGCAGCGTACGGCGCTCGGCGGACAGGAAGGCGCCCGCGAAGCACTGTGCCTGCAACTCGATCCGCCGGCTCGCCTCGGTCCGCGCGGTGGTGTCGCCCGAGGCCATCAGCCGGTGCCCGTACTCCAGGATCCCGGCGTCCTCCTGCACGTGGTGGCCGTACTCGTGGGCGATCACCCGGGCGTACACGCCGTAGTGCGAGACCGGCTCGCCGCCGGCCGTGTCGACGACATTGCTGAGGCCGACGTACATCGTGTCGTTGACCGGACAGTAGAACGCGGAGGCTCCGGGAGCCGGATAGGACCCGCACGGGCTGCTGCCCGGCATGCTCCAGAAGACCCGCTGCGGCGCGGTGAACCCCTTGACCCCCGCCTTGGCGAACTGCCGGGTCCACGCCTCGTCGAGGCAGTTGGAGAGCGTGTCGAGGAACTTCAGCATCGACTGGTCGTCGTGCTCGGCGATCTTGGGGAGCCGGCACTCGACGCGCGGGAGGGCGCCGCTGCGGTACAGCGGGCCCGAGACGGTGTCCGTCTTGTTGCCCGCCCGCAGCCGTGTCCCGTCGGTTCCGGCACCGGGCTCACGGCCGCTCCCGGCGAGCCAGAACCCGACGACCGCCACCACGAACAGCGCCGCGACGCCGCCCAGTGCCCCGATGACCACGCCGCCGGCCGTACGCCGCGGACGGCGCGCCGGCCGGTGGTAGCCGTAGTTCTGCGACCGGGGCGACGACCCTGCCTGTGGAGTGTGCGGCGCGGGACCTCTCGGCGAAGGCGATCGATGGGGGCCTGCCACGCGCTTTCCGTCCCTCCTCGCGATCGGGTTCCCGCTGGCACCGGTCCCCGAACGGACGGGAGGCGGCCGCGACCAGAATCATCGCATAGCACGGAAAAATTGGATTACACGCTTGTCGCGCAGGTCGTGCTTATAAGAGCCAGGCGGTTCACCGGTACGCTGTGCGCCCATGCTGGTACGGACGCGGCTCCTCCTCGCCCCCGCGATCGCCGCGGGGCTTCTCGCCTGCGCGTTCCCGGCCCACGCGGAGGCGTCGGGGCAGGTCGTCTCCGACGACATCGCGCTCACCGCGGCCTCCGACGGCACTCTGCACGCCAAGGAGACGGTGACGTTCCAGGGCAGCGGGGTGAGAAGGTCCTTCGTCACGCTCAAGCACGTGGACGACCGGCAGGACCGCCGCTTCGAGCTGACCGACGTACGGGGCGGCACGGTCACCACCGAGGCGGAACGCACGATCGTGACCCCGTCGGGGGGCGGTCCGGGCCAGCACACCGTGAAGCTGTCCTACACCGTACGGGGCACGATGACGCCGCTGTCCGGGCGCCAGGAGCTGAACTGGGTCGCCGCGGGCGGCTGGAACGTCCCGGTGGCGCAGACCCAGGTGACCGTCGAGTCCGGCGCCGCCGTGCAGGACCTCAACTGCTTCGCCGGCGAGCTGGACAGCACGGTGGGCTGCACGCAGTTCTTCACCAACCACACGCATGTGCAGGCGGAGTTCCGGCAGGAGAGCCTCCAGCCGGGTGAGTACCTCACCATCGTGATCGGATACCCGCCCGGGACCACCTCGGGTAAGCCGATGCTCGACCAGCGGCACACCCTGGCGACGGCGTTCACGGTCAACGAGGTGACGGGAGCCGCCCTCGTCGGTCTCCTCGTCCTGCTCCTCGGCGGCATCGCCCTGCTGTACTCCACGCGCGGCCGCGACGCCCGCATCGTCAGCAAGAAGGCCGCCGAGGGCGACCACGCGCCGGTGGACGACGGGGAGTTCTCGCCCCCGGACGGTGTACGGCCCGGCCAGATCGGCACGCTCATCGACGAGCAGGCCGACGTCATCGACGTCACCGCCACCATCATCGACCTGGCCGTGCGGCGCTACCTGCTGATCGAGGAGCTGTCCCGCGAGACGTACGGCCGTCTCGACTGGCAGCTGCGCCGCCTGGACCGGTCCGGCGACGACCTGATGCCGTACGAGCGGCTCCTCTACGACGCCCTGTTCACCGGGCGCGAGTCGGTGCGCCTCTCCGAGCTGGGCGGGACGTTCGCCGGCGAGCTGTCGGCGGTGCGCGGTGCGCTGTACGAGGACGTCGTACGGCAGGGCTGGTTCACCCGGCGGCCCGACTCCGAGCGCACCCGCTGGACCACCACCGGAACGGTGCTGGCCATGCTCGGCGCCGTCGGCACGATCGGGCTGGCGCTGTACACCAACCTCGCGCTCATCGGCCTGGCGCTGATCATCGCCGGGGCGGCGCTGGCCATCGGCGGCCAGTACATGCCCGCCAAGACCACCCGCGGCGCGACCGTGCTCGCGCACACTCTCGGTTTCCGCGCGCACCTCTACCGGGGCGAGACGCCCGACGCCTCGTCCGGTGACCGGATCGCGCTGTTCTCGCGCTACCTGCCGTACGCGGTGGTGTTCGACTCGGTCTCGCGCTGGGCGGGGACGGTGGCCGACGTCGGCGGCGACGGTGAACAGGCCGACAACCTCTACTGGTACGAGGGTCCGGCCGAGTGGGACCTGTCCAACTTCGCCGAGTCGATGCGCAGCTTCACGCTGGCGACCTCGGGAGCGATCTCGGCCTCCCGGCAGTTCCGCACCCTGTCTTGACCGACTGACGGCGCCGGTGGCCTGACCAACCAGTCAAGGGCCGGAAATGTCCAGTTTTATGAGGACCTTACCTTTGCATTGTGTCATCGGGATATTACGCCGGGATACTGGAAACTGTAGGGAACCACGAGAGCGCCGATACTAATGGGTCTCGTGCCAATTCCGGTAACAAGGAGACGACGTGCGAAAAAAGCTCAGCGCCGCCGCTGGCCTGGTGACCATTTCAGCAGCCGGCGCCCTGATCATGAGTTCACCCGCGTTCGCGGAGGGCGACATCGCCTCGATCACAGGCGCACCCGTCGTGGCCGGCCCCGCTTCGGCCACTGCTGTGCAGGCGCAGTCCCTGGTCGCGAACGCGCGTACGGTGGCCAAGGACGACGGGCGCAGGCGCCACCGCCACCGTCGCCATCGCTACCACCGGCGTCACCACAGGCACCACCGCCACCACTGGCACCACCGCCGCCACCACCACCGCTGGTGGTGATCGCTTACCAGCAGGGACAAGGGCCGGCTTAGCGGTATCCCGAATTCCCGAGTCATTGTCGGCGAGGAATTCCGCCACCGTTCATTGTGAGACCCTGCTCGCTCGAGTTGAGCGATTCCCCGGGACCGGGCGCCGGCCATGGCGCCCGGCTCGCCCGATTAATAACGCGGGCATTGTCACGCCGCCTTGACGAGCCGGGGCGCTGCGCGAGCGGCCGCACAGTCCCGACAGAGCCATCGGCACAGGACCCCGACGGCCTGCCGCGGTGAACGGCTCACTCGCGCACCGGCTCGTCAGAACCCGATCGCGCGGATCTCGCCCACGATCGACTCGCCACCCTGCACCGGTCCCGTGGTCAGTTCCCCGGGAACATTGTCGGCGCCAAGGGCGCGCAGCGTGGCGACGGTCACCGGCGTACGTGCCCGTGCCGCCCCGTCATCGATCTTGATCGCGCCGGCGCGGCCGTCCGCGAGGGCGAAGGCGTCGACGCCCTCCGCGCCGCTCTTGATGAGCAGGCCCGGAACGGCCTCCATGAGCCGGCGTTCGTCGCGGTCGGTCCCCGACGTCCACCGCGGATGGGCGCGCATCGCGTCGGCGACCCGGCGTTCCGGGGTGCCGGGCGTGGCGAGCACGAGCGCGCGGAACGCGCGGGCCAGGCCGGTCAGGGTGATGGCGAACAGCGGTGCGCCGCATCCGTCCACGCCCGTCGCGGCGACCTCCTCGCCCGTCAGCTCGGTCACCGTCTCCTTGATCGCGACCTGCAACGGATGGTCCGGCTCGATATAGGACTCGGTCGGCCAGTGGTTGACGACGCAGGTGGCGAGCATCGCGGAGTGCTTGCCGGAGCAGTTCATCCGCAGCCGGGACTTGTCGCGTACGACGGCGAGCTCGGGGTCGAGCGGACGCTGCGGCGGGCACTTGAGATCCTGGGGGCTCAGCCCGGCCCCGGCGAGGATCTTCTGCACGCCCTCGACGTGGAAGTCCTCCCCGGAATGGCTGGCCGACGCGAGCGCCAGCAGTTCGTTCTCAAGGCCGAGCCCGAGTCGTACCATCGCGGCCGCCTGCATCGGCTTGTTGGCCGAACGCGGGAAGATCGGCTCATCGACGGTCCCGAGGCGTACCACCGCCGATCCGTCGGCGGCCAGCCCGGACACCGACCCGCGATGCCGCGACTCCACGAAACCGGAACGTTCCACTTCGATGACGACGGGATTCATCTTCCCCCTTTTGGGCTGTGCGGGCGCCGTCAGCGGCGCTTCACCCCCAGGAAGGTCCGTGCCTCGTCCGGGGACATCGGCTCCCGCTGTGCGATCTTCACCAGGGTGGCCGCACGCTCCACGAGCTGGGAATTGGCCGTTACGGGCCGACCCTTGGCGTACGTCAGAGTATCTTCCATGCCGACCCGTAGATGACCACCGGCCGACAGGGCCGCGTACATCACCGGCAGGGTGGTCCGGCCGATCCCCGTGGCCGACCAGGTCGCGCCTTCCGGCAGCGCCTCGACCGCGGCGACCAGCGAGCGTGCGTCCCCCGGCATGCCACCGGGCACTCCCATGACGAGATCGCAGTGGACGTGGCCGCCGTACGGCGCGCCGTAGGTGTCCAGCAGCCGGTGCAGCGACGCGACCTGACCCAGGTCGAACAGCTCGAATTCCGGCACGATCTCCGTCGCCTGCGTGAGCTGGTAGAGCTCGGCCATGAAGGGCCAGGGGTTCATGAACACCTCGCTGCCGAAGTTGACGGTGCCGCAGGTGAGCGAACAGGCGTCCGGTGCGGCGTCGAGGACCTTGAGGCGATGCTCGTACGGGTCCGTGACCGCGCCGCCGGTCGACAGCTGGACGATGAGGTTCGTGCTCTCGCGGAGCGCGGTGACCGTGTCGCGGAGCCGGATCGGGTCGAGCGTCGGTCTGGCCTCGGCGTCGCGGATGTGGACGTGGATGACGGCCGCGCCGGCGCCTTCGCATTCCTTCGCCGCGTGGACCAGCTCTTCCAGCGTGACCGGGAGCGCCGGGGCGGCGACCTTCTCGGCCTCGGCGCCGGTGGGCGCAATGGTTATCAGTGTGCTGACCATAGACAACATGATTTCAAGCAGATGCACTGTTTGGCGAGAAGATCTTCGTAATCATCGCGATGCCGGACTTCCGGCGCCCGTACGGCAGAATGCCATCTCGTGCGAGCAGTGGTGCAGCGGGTGAGCCAGGCGAGTGTGTCCGCCGACGGTGACGTGGTGGGCGCGATCGACGAACCCGGCCTCATGGTCCTCGTCGGGGTGACCCACGACGACACGCCCGCGCAGGCGGCCAGGCTCGCCTCCAAGCTGTGGGGACTACGGGTCTTCGACGGCGAGGTCTCCTGCTCCGACCTCGGCGCGCCCCTCCTGGTGATCAGCCAGTTCACGCTCTACGGCGACACGCGCAAGGGCCGCAGGCCGTCCTGGATCGCCGCCGCGCCCGGGCCGGTCGCCGAGCCGCTCGTCGAGGAGGTCGTCGCGGCCCTGCGACGGCTGGGGGCCCGGGTCGAGACGGGCCGGTTCGGCGCCGACATGAAGGTCTCGCTGACCAATGACGGCCCGGTGACCCTGATCCTGGACGTGTGAGGACCGGAGCGGCTCAGAACGCGACGATGCCGAGCACCGCGACGATGATGCCCACCAGGCTGGCGACCCCGGCGGCGGTCAGCACGATCCGGTCGTTCTGCGCCAGCCGGGCACGCACGGCCGGCGAGTAGACGACCACCCCGGTGTCCCGGTTCGGATCGTGGGACGTGCTGCGGCTGAAGGGGTTCGGCAGGCCGAACGCCCGCCAGACCGCGTCGTTCTTCACCCGCTGATGGGACGCCGAGCAGGCGAACAGACGTCCGCGCACCGGCTCGTGGCAGGCGAATCCCTGCCGCGTCATCACCCGGCAGACGGTGGGGTTCAGCGAGAACTCATACAGGCACCAAGCCAGTACGCCGAGAAGCGCCAGCCGCCAGGTGCCGAGCACGACCGCCGCGACCATTAATCCGCCGATGGCGATCCACCAGATGTAGACGGGCTCCCGCTCCCGACGCCGCCGTCGCCCCATGTTCCCTTTCCTCGCCGAGGTCTCCGGTGCGCCGTCCGACGCACCATCCGACGGAGAGAACCTTCCCATGAGCGCCGCCCGTTATGATCTTGTTTGCCTGACGGATATCCGCATTATCGGCGACGAAGGTCGATCTTGACGGTAGATCCGGTATCAGGCGAGACAATGACCTCCTGTGAGGCCGCCACTCCACCGGCGAGCAGCGTCTCCTCGACCGGGGTGTTCCGCTTGATCATCCCGAGCCCGATCGGTCCCAGTTCGTAGTGGCGTGCGGCGGATCCGACGAAGCCGACGGTGCGGCCGCCCAGCTCGATCGGGTCGCCGTGCGCGGGCAGGTGGTCGACGCTTCCGTCGAGATGCAGGAAGACCAGGCGCCGCGGCGGGCGGCCGAGATTCTGCACCCGCGCGACCGTCTCCTGGCCCCGGTAGCAGCCCTTGTCGAGGTGCACGGCGACATCGATCCAGCCGGCCTCGTGCGGAATAGTGCGGTGGTCGGTGTCCAGGCCCAGGCGCGGGCGATGGGCGGCGATGCGCAACGCCTCGTACGCCCAGAGCCCGGCGAGGCGCGCGTGCCAGTCGCGTTCGAGCTCCTTGCGCGGCACGATGAGGCCGTCCGTCGTCTCGAGGGCGCCATCGGGCGCCTCGGCGCCGGCGAGCGTGACGACGGCGTACGACTCCGTCTCGTCGGTCACCTCGACCTGCATCAGGAACCGCATCCGGCCGAGGAACTCCGCGAGGCTCGCGGCCATGCCCGGCTCCACATGCGCCCAGACCGCCTCGCCGTCATCGACCAGGGCGAGGTGGTGTTCGACGTGGCCGTTGGGGCTGAGGAGCAGGGCCTCGGCCGGCGAGCCCGGCGCCAGCGACTCGAGGTGCTGGCTGGTGAGGCTGTGCAGGAACCTCAGCCGGTCGGCCCCCGCGATGCGTACGACACCGCGATTACTGCGGTCGACGACCGCGGCACCGGTCGCGAGCGCACGCTGCTCGGCCGAGGGTTCGCCGTAGTGCGCCGCGACCTCCGCGTCAGGAGGATCGGCCGGTACGGCTCCGGGTGTGCTCAGCAGCGGGCTGTCCATACCCGCAAGACTACGACTTCCGGCAATTCCGGCAGCGTCCGTAGACGGTGAGGTGCTGCACGTCGGTCTCGAAGCCGTATCCGCCGTCCAGGACCTCGACCAGGCCGTCGGCCACGGAGGGGGCCACGTCGTAGACCTCACCGCACTCGCGGCACACCAGATGCACATGCTCTGCCTCGGCGGCGAGATGGTACGTCGGCGGCTTGTGACCAAGATGGGTGTGCTTGACCATGTCGAGCTGTTCGAGCAGCTCAAGCGTGCGGTAGATGGTGGAGATGTTGACGCCGCGCGCGGTCCGCTGCACCTCGGCACAGATCTCCTCGGGAGTCCCGTGACGCAGCGCGGTCACCGCTTCGAGCACGAGCTGGCGCTGGGGCGTCACGCGGTAGCCCCGCGCTCGCAGCTCCTTGTGCCAGGGTTCCGTCACGGAATCGAGTTTATGCCGCCGCCACAGACCGGGGAGGCGGACGCGATCAGAAGGTCGGCGACCGCGAGCGGAAAAAGTCACTTGCCACGATCCGCGACCTGATCTAGCGTGCGGGATAAGCGGGAAAGGAGGTGGTCCGGAAGTATGCATAGTACGAGGACTCGTGAGGTGGCTGTCCGCTAGTCGCCGTCCCGCCTTCGCCTCCTCTCATGAGGGCAGGCAACCGGCCGAGGACGCGGCCGGCGAGACCCAGGCAGACACCCGACCCCCGTGGCCGGTCGACCCAGTCCTGTCGACCCCTGCTCCGCAGGAGCAGCCCGGGGGTCGTCTCATGTCCGCCCACGGTGCGGACTCCAAGACGCTCGTCCCCCGCGCGGAGGCCCTGGAGCCGGCTCCTGAACCTCTTCTAGGCGACGCGCTTGAGCTGGGCGGAAAGGTGCGACTGCAGGCCCTGCCCCTCGGCGGCCATGTCGTACGCGTAACCCAAGTCCTCGCCGATGAGGCCGTACAACCGGCGTCCGGCGGTGTACTCCTTGGCGGTCTCGGTGCGCGCGACCACGTCGCTCTGCAGGTCGACCCGTGTCCCGGTCGCCTGGCCGATGTAGATCTCGGCGATCCCGGTCGGATGCGCGAGCACCAGTTCGACGCGTCCGCCGGGCTGTGCGCGCCAGTAACCGCTCTCGCGTGCCAGCGGGGCGCCGAGGTTGCCCTCGTCATCGAGACGCCAGGTACGGCTGGTGTAGATGAGGTAGGGCTTGCCGATATGGCTGAACGAGATCTCCTGCCCGAAGCGGAAGCTCTCGATGGTCGGATAACCGCCGACGCCCGCGCCCTCCCAGTCTCCGAGGAGGAACTTCAGCGGCTCAAGGTCGGGGTGCAGCTCATGCTCCATGTACGGCCAGCGTAGTCGGGTTTTCCCGCGATAGCCTGATCGGGCTTGCGATCAAGGCGTCACCGGTGAACCGATGGGGCCGCCGCCGCGTCTGATCTTCCTAGGGTCAAGGAGGACACGGGTGTACGCGCTGATGACTTTGCTGTCTGCCGGGATCGAGGCAGGTGCCGACGCGGTGTCGAAGAAGGTCGGAACGGCGCGCAGGCGGCGGGCGATCCACAGGGCCGAGCCGGTCACGGACGCGGGCGCGGGACGACTCCGCGAGATCAGCGGACGGGCCACGGCCGGCCCGGCCGGACAGATCACCGCACCCTTCTCCGGAAAGCCGTGTGTCTGGTACGCCCTGACGGTCCACGAGCGCTATCACGCCTGGCGGCCCGGCCCGCTGGGCCCGACGAAGGTCGTCCGGCACGTCAGGGTGGCCGAGCAGCTGAGCGGACCGTTGTACGTCACCGGCGACACCACGGCCGTGCGCGTGGACGCGCGTGGCGCGCGGCTGGAGCTCGGAGAGCCGGTGTTCGCGGAGTTCGAGGACGTCCCGAACGGCCCGCTCGCCACCCGGCTGGCGTCCCTGCTCGGCGGCCGGCTGCGCCCGCGGCACCGCGACCGCACGCTCGGCTTCCTGGTCGAAGAGCGTGTCGTCACCGCCGACGATCCGCTCTACATCGTCGGGCAGGCCCGCACCGAGCTCGGCGACCTGGTGATCGGCAAGCCCTCGATGCAGCCGTTCATCGTGTCGAGGACTCCGGCGGTGCGAGTCACCGCCGCACAGGACTAGTGTGCCGGATATGGCACGATCACTCGTGATCAAGGTGACGGCGGGCGCAGAGTCGCCCGAACGGTGCAATCAGGCCTTTACGGTCGCCGCTGCGGCGGTGGCGAGCGGGGTCGGCGTATCGCTCTGGCTGACCGGTGAATCGTCGTGGTTCGCCCTGCCGGGCCGCGCCAAGGAGTTCGAGCTACCGCACGCCACTCCCCTGGAGGACCTGCTCGGCATCGTGCTCTCGGCCGCCCAGGTCACGGTCTGCACCCAGTGCGCGGCACGGCGGGACATCACCGATGACGAGGTGCTCCCGGGCATCCGCATCGCGGGCGCCCCGACGTTCGTCGAGGAGATCTCCGCCGAGGGCGTACAGGCACTCGTCTACTGAGCGCACCCGTCCAGGCCGCGGCCCCATGCGGGCAGCGGCCCGGTCGGCCATCGCCACCTCACGCCCCTGCGGACGGGCCGCACCCGGCCGGAGCGGGCCGCCACAGTCCTGACCGCGCGCGCCTCGCCGCATCCTCCGCCTCCCGGAGAACGGCCGCGTATCGCGTGTCGGGCGCCACGGCCATGGCGCGCGCGAAGCCCGCGCGGACCAGTGCGGTGTTCACCAGCACACCGCGCCGCGTCCACAGATAGAGGAGCCGCCGCCCGTACCGATCGCGCGGCTCGACGTCGCCGGCGGCGCGTACGGCCGACCCGGGCGGGACCAGCCGGCGCAGCGCGCGGGCGGCCTCCGCGCCGAAGCAGTCCCGGCGTGTCCACGTCTCGGGCGCGTCCACGCCGATCAGCCGCACCCGCGTCCCCCGCCCGTGGGTCCGCAGGACCAGCGTGTCACCGTCGATGATCCTGACCACCTCGGCCGTCATCGCACCGCACCTCGGCCCGCAGGCGGGTGGGTGGGCGAGGTGCGCCTCCGTCGCGGTCATCCGCGTGCAGCCCACGGCGGCCAGGAGGCACGCCAGCGCGTGTCTCGCTCTCGTCACCCTCGCGAGTCTGCACCGCGCCGCCGACAGTTCCTCACGGGCCGAAGAACGGCAGCGCCCCGCCGGGGTCCTCGAAGGCCGAGGTGAAGCGATGGGGCCAGTCGAGCACGTCCTCCAGCCAGGCGACCCGCATCCGCTCGGCGACATGGGCGATCCGGTCGGCGGGGTCGAGGCCGACGCCGATCACGGCGAGGTCCCGGTCGAACCCCACGTGGTCGTCGTCCCCGAGAATCGCCACCCGCACGATCGGCCGGTTGGACTCCAGTGCCATGGACAGCGGATGGCGGCGCAGCGCGCGTACGCGGTGCCCGAACAGCGGCTCCGGGGGCTGCCGCAGACCGGGCAGCTCATAGTCCAGCGGCGGGACCGGGTCGTGTTTGTCGGGGATGTCCCTGCCGCGAGGGAACAGCCGGCTCATCTCGTGCAGCCATCGCAACTGCGGGATCACCCAGACCGGTCCGGGCAGCGGATCCTCCGGCCGGCGAGCGCCGCCGAGCAGGCGCCCGGCCACTCCGGCGACGCTCTCGGTGAAATCCTCCGGCGCGTACGCCGCGCGCAGCGCCACGGAGCGCCGGCCGACGACGCGGTCGAGCACGGTCGCGAGCATGCACTCGCGCAGGCGTGCGTGCTGGGCCGCCCAGACGTCGCCCAGCGCGTCCGGGACCCGCGG
>DASQPY010000240.1:0-8013 GCA_035643735.1 Actinoallomurus sp.
CGAAGGCGATCAGCCCCATCCGGGTGACGTTGATGCCCACGGCACGTGCCGCGTACGAGTTGTCCGCGCACGCGCTCAGCGCCTTGCCCAGGTAGGTGCGGCCGAAGAACAGCGCGAGCAGCGTGAACACCACGGCGGCGACGACGATGACCAGGAACGACTGCCGCTGGATCCGTGCACCCGCGATCGTCACGGCACCGCCGAGGCCGGCGAACGAGTGCGGATTGTCGTCCCACACCATGATCTCGACCGCGTACGCCAGGAAGCCCAGGCCGAGCGTGACGATCAGCGCGGACAGGGGGGTCGTGCCGGGCCGTCCGGTGGCGATGACGCCGACCAGCAGGCCGGCCAGGCCCGCGATGGCGACCGCGGCGAGTTCGGCGACGCCGTGCGGCAGTCCCGCCGACAGCAGCGAACCCGCGGTCAGCCCCGCGACCACGGCGAACATGCCCTGCGCGAAGTTCACCACCTGGGTCACCCGGTGGATCACCACCAGGCCGCTGGCCAGCAGGGCGAAACCGCAGCCGACGGCGATCCCGGACAGCAGGTACTCCAGGAAGGCGCTCATGGCCGACTCCGATCCTCGGCCGCGGGATCGACGGCCGGGTCCCCGGCGGGCACGCCCGCGGCGCCGAGGTAGGCGGCGGCCACGTCCGCGCTCCCGGCCAGCTCCGCCGCGCTGCCGCGGGCCCGGATCCGTCCGGCCTCCAGCACGTATCCCCGGTCGCACAGGTCGAGCGCGAGCCGGGCGTTCTGCTCGATCAGCAGCACCGCCACGCCCCGCGCCGCGTTGATCTCACGCAGGTGCCCGGCGAGGTCCGCGGTGACCATGGGAGCCAGTCCGAGTGACAGCTCATCCACGACGATCACGTCCGGCTCGGCCATCAGCGCCCGCCCGAACGCGACCATCTGCTGTTCGCCTCCCGAGAGAGTGCCGGCCCTGCGGTCGCGCAGACCGGCGAGCCGGGGCAGGACGTCGTACACCCGGCCGGTGTCGCGGGCCCCGGCGCTGCGGCGCCGGCGCCAGGCGCCGAGTGCCAGGTTGTCCTCGACGCTGAGGTCGCCGAACATCTGCCGGCCCTCGGGTACCAGCGCCGCGCGGCCGCGCAGCCGGACGTGGCCCGACGCCGGCCGCACGATGCCGATGATGGCGTTGACCAGGGACGACTTGCCGGCGCCGTTGGGCCCGATCAGAGCGACCAGCTCGCCCGCGCCGACCGTGAGGTCGACCCGGTCCAAGGCGGTCGCGGCGCCGTAGCGGACCACGAGCTCCGCCACCTCGATCAGGGGGTCCGGCTCGCTCACCCGGCGGCCTCCGCTCCGAGGTAGGCGGCGATGACCGCATCGTCGCCGCGGATCTCCTCCGGTGTCCCCTCGGCGATGTGCCGGCCGAGGTCGAGCACGCTGATCCGGTCGGCGAGCCGGCCGACGAAGGCCATGTCGTGCTCGACGAGCATCATCGTCAGGCCCTCAGCGCGCAGGTCCTCGATGAGCCGGGCGAGCGTCTCGCGTTCGGTGGCGCGCAGCCCCGACGCGGGTTCGTCGAGCAGCAGGAGCCGGGGCCGGGCGCACAGCGCACGGGCCAGTTGCAGCGCGCGCTGCTGGCCGAGAGGGAGGACGTCGGCGGCGCGGTGCGCCCAGGCGGCCAGGCCGACCCGGTCCAGCGCGGCCAGGGCGTCGGCCCGGATCTCCGCCTCCTCCCGCCGGTGCCGGGGGAGGCGGAGCGCGCCGGCGAGGAAGCCGTGCCGGGTACGGGCGTGCGCGCCGACCATGACGTTCTCCAGGGCGGTCATGCCGCGGAACAGCCGCGCGCCCTGGAAGACGATCGCGATGCCCAGCCGGGCCCGTACGTGCGGAGCGAGGTGGTCCAGGCTCCGCCGGTCGCCGTCCACGCCGTACCGCACCGCACCGCGCTCCGGAGTGAGGTGACCGCTGATGAGGTTGAAGAGGGTGGACTTGCCCGCGCCGTTCGGGCCGATGACGGCGCGGGTCTCGCCCTCCGCCACGGTCAGGCTGACGTCGCGCAGGGCGTACACCCCGCCGAACGACCGGCTGACCGACTCGACGGTGAGGACCGTGCTCACCCGGCCGCCCGTGCGGTCTCGGCGATCCTCCCGCGCGACCAGTCCGTGGGGACGAGCTTTCCGTCCTTGACGCGGTTCATCGCGATGTCGGTCGGCCGCAGCCCCGAGTGGTCCGTCCTCGAGTAGGTGTACTTGCCGCACGGCGTGACGAGGGTCAGCGTCTCCAGCGCGTCGCGGATCTTCTTCTGGTCGGTGCCGCCGGCCTTCTGGATCGCCGCGGTCAGCAGCTTGACGCCCGAGTAGCCGTCCTGGGCGAACTGCGGCGGCTCGTACCCGTACTTCTGCGTGAACGGCTGCGACATCTGCTGGATCGCCTGCTTGAGCCTGCCGTCCGGCAGGTACGCGCCGACCACCCCGATGGCGCTCTGCACGTAGACGCCCTCACCGGCCTTGCCCACCGGGGCGAGCCACAGCTTGCTGGCCTGCGAGGCGGTCATGTACAGCGGGATGCCGAGGCCGGCGGTCGGGTACTGCTTGGCGAGCGTGACGCCGGGCGCGCCGCTCGCCCAGGCGACCATGGCCTGGGCGCCGGATCCGCGTACGTGCGTGAACACCGGGCTGAAGTCGGTCGCGGTCGTCTCGTACGGCTCGGACCGGACGAGCTGCACGCCGTACTGCGGCGCCAGCCGCTGCATCCCCGCGAAACCGGCCTTGGAATAGGCGCTCTTGGTGTCGTAGGCGACCGCGATCTTGGTGATGTCGTGCGCCTGGAAGTACTGCAGCATCGCCTCGGCGTAGGTCGAGGAGATCGCCGGCACGACGAAGGTGTACTTACGTATCGGCTTGACCTGCTCGTCGGCCGGGGCCAGCGAGATGTAGGGGATCTTCTCGCGCTCGGCGAGCGGCTCGACGGCCAGGCCGACGTTGCTGAACGTCGAGCCGAGGATCGCGGTGACCTTCTCGGACCTGAGCTTGTTGAAGTGCAGGACACCCTGGTCGGGGGCGGTCCGGTCGTCAAGGGTGATCAGCTTGATCTTCCGGCCCGCGACGCCACCGGCCGTGTTGACCTGGTCGACCGCCAGCTCCACGGTCTTCTTCGCCTCGCCGCCGAGCGGCGCGTAGTTGCCGGTGAGGGACTCGATGAAGCCGATCTTGATGGTCGAGTCGCCGCTGGAGCCGCCGCACGCGGTGGCGGTCAGCGCCACCGCGGCGAAGAGTGAGATGAGCCGGCGCACAGGAGGCCTCCTGAAGGGGGCGGTGTCTGGACATGGCCGCCGGCCGACACGGACGCCCCCTGATCCGAGCCCCGAATGAGTGCCCGGCGCCGCCCGAGCTGCCGTCGCATCGGGAAGACAGCTCGAAGTTAGGCGGATCAGTAACGACAGTCAATAATTTGCCCAGATTTGCCTGACCCGTCCGTTGGGGCGGACGCTGGGCGTCACTACGCTGACGAGATGGGAGTCGAACGGGTGAGCGAGCCGTCCCTGACGTGGCACGAGGCCGCGGGACCCTCGCCACGGCTGCGGCCGCAGTCGCTGATGCTCACCGTCCTGGGCAACTACGTGCTCGGACGCGACATCGCGGTCTTCTCCGGCAGCTTCATCGACCTGTTCGCCCGGCTGGGAGTGGGCGAGCACGCGGTGCGTTCGACGCTCACCCGCATGGTGAGCCGCGATCTTCTCTCCCGGCACCGGCAGGGCCGGCGCATGCACTTCGGCCTGACCCCGCGCTCCGAAGAGATCCTGCTCGACGGCGAGCGGCGCGTGTGGCGGTACGGCGCGGTCAACACCGACTGGGACGGGCGGTGGACCGTACTCGCGTTCTCGATGCCGGAGTCCTGGCAGCGGGTGCGGCACGACCTGCGGGCCCGGCTGACGTGGGCGGGGTTCGGGTCTCTGGGCAACGGAATGTGGATCGCTCCATCCCGCGTGGACATCGCCCCGATCGTCGCCGGCCTCGGGCTGAACGGGCACGTCAAGGTCTTCTCCGGCACGGCCGAGGCGCCCACGGACGTGGCGGGCATGATCCGGGGGGCGTTCGACCTGGACGCCCTCGCTGCCGGCTACCGGGCGTTCCTGGACCGCTGGGATCGCCCCGGCCCGATCCCGGACGCCCCCAACGACCTCGCCCGGTATCTGTGGATGACCACCGAGTGGCTGCAACTCGTCCGCACCGACCCGCGGCTGCCGGTCGAGCGGCTGCCCGGCGACTGGCCCGCGGTACGCGGGCAGGAGGTGCTGATGAGACTGCGGACGCGCTACGAGGCCCGGGCGCGCGTTCTCGCCGACGAGGCCATCGAGTTCATCCCGCTGCCTCCGGCGGCCGCCTCCGGCTGACGCCGGACCGCGACGAGCCGGCCGCCGTGGACGCGAGCAGGGCCCGTACCTCGAGGAGGTACGGGCCCTGCGGCAAGCTTTGGGTATGTCAGGCGGGGGTGATGTTCTCCGCCTGGGGGCCCTTCTGGCCCTGCGTGATGTCGAACTGGACCTTCTGGCCCTCCTGAAGCTCCCGGAACCCCTCAGTCGCGATGTTGGACTGGTGGGCGAAGACGTCCGCGCCGCCGCCGTCCGGCTCGATGAAACCGAATCCCTTGGTGGCGTTGAACCACTTCACGGTGCCTGTGGTCATGATCCTTCTTCTTTCTGGGGTAATGCCGGAGTTCGCACCTTGCGAACCCCACGTCGCTGTAATGACCCTCGTCCGGAGGAAAAATCCGGAACAAATGAAAAATGCGCCTGAGGTTAGAACCAGCAGGCGCACATAATGTTCATGGGAACCACAACTGCAACTGCCAAGAACGCTATCACACGGAGTGAGCAGCCCCGGTAAAAACTTCACCCACCATCCCGCCGCGCCTGCTGTTTCCCTATGGCAGCAAGGACTTCTGCGAGATGACGATCACACACCGGGTCACGCGAGCGGCGGCCGCCGAACCAGTTGGTGCTGACGATGTAGTCGGCGGAATCGCCGCACAGGCACTCGCCAGGGGCCGCAGGGTCCACGGACATGACGTCCGGGCGCTGGGCGGCCCGCCAGGAGCCGTACGACGGCGCGTCCACGGGCTCAGGCGCTCCCAGGCCGGTGCCACGGCCGGTGAATCTCGATGATCGGTGAACGGGCTGCCCGCTCGCGTTCACGCAGCGACGTCGCTGTGATGCGTCATAACCCATCCGGACCTGTCCCGGTCCGCGCGGGACCGACGTCGTGTACGGCCGGGGTGACGCCGACGCGGCTGTCAGCATGCGAGGAATCCTCGGTCGCCCCGAGCTTATCCCACGTACCTGCGGAAAGTAGCGTCCCGCCGCGGTCCCGCGTGGCCGGCCGTACGCGCCGCGGGCGCGCCCGGGTGGGAACTCCCAGGCGGGCCGGGCCGTTGGGCTCGCTGGCGGCGGTCGACGGCCACGGGTGAGTCCCGGCTGGCCCGAGGCGCCGGATTGTTCGTTCTCCCGGGGGCTGATGTCCGCCTTCGGCGGCGGATGGTCGCGGCAGCGCGCGAAGCGCTGTGGCCTGCACCTGTTCCCCGTTGAAGGAGAGTCGATGACGTCCAGTGCCCTGCGTACGCCCGGTGCCGATGGTGAGGAGACCGCCGACCGCGGCAGTGACTATGCCGCGCTGTCGCGGCAGGTCAGACAGGCGGGAATGCTGAAGCGGCGGCCCGTCTACTACACGATCAAAATCGCGGCGAACCTGGGGCTGTTGCTGCTCGGCGGCGCGGCCTTCGTCCTGCTGGGCAGCTCGTGGTTCCAGCTGTTCGTCGCCGCGTTCCTCGGGATCGTCTTCACCCAGATCGCGTTCGTCGGGCACGACGCGGGCCATCGTCAGATCGCCGGCTCGCGGCGGGTCAACGACCTGCTCGGCCTCCTGCACGGCAACCTGCTGGTGGGCCTGAGCTACGGCTGGTGGGTCTCCAAGCACAACCGCCACCACGCCAACCCGAACCACGAGGGCCGCGACCCGGACATCGCGAGCGGCGTGATCGCCTTCACCACCGGTCACGCGAGCTCCCGGCGCGGGCTGCCGGCGCGGCTGCTCGCCCGGCACCAGGCCTACCTGTTCTTCCCGCTGCTGCTGCTCGAAGGCATCAACCTGCACGTCGCGAGCGTGCGGGCGCTGCTCGGCGAGCGGACGAGCAGGTCCAGGCCCCGATGGGCCGAGGCGCTGCTGCTCGGGATCCACCTGGCCGGTTACCTCGCGGTCCTGCTGATCGTGCTGTCCCCGCTCCAGGCGCTGGTCTTCTTCATCGTGCACCAGTGCGTGTTCGGGCTGTACATGGGCGCCACGTTCGCGCCGAACCACAAGGGCATGCCGATCCTGTCCGAGGAGGACGAGCTGGACTACCTGCGCCGCCAGGTCGTCACCTCGCGGAACATCCGCGGGGGCCGGTTCGCCGACTTCGTCCTTGGCGGGCTGAACTACCAGATCGAGCACCATCTGTTCCCGAGCATGCCCCGGCCCAGCCTCCGACGCGCCCAGGCGATCGTCCGCGAGCACTGCCGCGAGCACGGCCTCACCTACCACGAGAGCACCATTCTCGGCTCGTACGCCCAGGTCCTGCGTCACCTGCACGCCGTGGGCATCCCGCTCCGGCCCGCCATGGACGCCCGATAGCCGTCGCGGCGGCGGGCCGACCAGATCTGCGTACGGTAGTGTCGGCATCAGCCGAGGACTTCGCACACCGACGCCGGAAAAGCCACCACCCGCGATCACGCGGTGAGCTTCAATGCACGGTGCGGCTCGGCTCACGACGATCTCACCGGGTTCAGCGCACAGCGCGGCCCGCGCCCTGACGGAGCGGACGGCGTGTCCAAGGACCGCCTGTTCCCCGTACTCGGCCACGTTCTTCCTTCTTGGATAGGAGATTCACGATGCACCACGAAACCTCCGGGGCGGCGCTGTTCAGCCGCCGGACACAGGGCCACACGGTCATGACGGTCTGTGGAGAGCTCGACATGGCGACCACCGCGGTCCTCCGCGACCAGCTCGTCACCCTGCTGCGGGACACGGCCGCGCCAGTGATCATCGACCTGTCCGGTGTGGCCTTCTGCGACGCCTCCGGACTGGCCCTGCTCGTCGGCGCACAGCGCCGGGCGAAGCTGCACGGCCTCGCCGTCGTCCTCGCCGGGCCGCGTCGCAACGTGAGCAAGCTGCTGCGCATCACCGGTCTCGACCGCGCCTTCACCGTCTATCCCACCCTCGCCGCGGCCCGGCTCGGCGAGCGGCACGCCGATCACCCTGCCGTCGCATGAGGGCGACCAGGCTCGCAGGGCCGGTCCCGATCTATGAGGACCACGGCACCATCACGTAAGGTGATCACGTACTTACTCACGGTGTGTTCCCGGGGTCGGGGCATCGTGTACGACCGGCCTGATCCGCGGGGGGAACCGATATGCCGCAAACGCGTGGACCGAAGACGACGAGCGAGCTGCTACTCGAGCTGGAGCCGACCGTCGGGCGCGAGCTCGACCGTCACCTGTCGGTGGCGAAGGAATGGTTCCCCCACCAGTACGTGCCGTGGAGCCAGGGCCGCGACTACGACGGGCCGATGGAGGGCGAGGCGTGGTCGCCGGACGACTCGGCGATCTCGCCGGCCGCGCGCGAGGCGCTGGTGGTCAACCTGTTGACCGAGGACAACCTGCCCGGCTACCACCGCGAGATCTCGGTCCTCTTCGGGCGCGATGGCGCGTGGGGCACCTGGGTCGACCGCTGGACGGCCGAGGAGAACCGGCACGGCATCGTCATCCGCGACTACCTCACCGTCACGCGGGCCGTCGACCCGGTCGCGCTCGAACGGGCCCGGATGAAGCACATGCAGGGCGGCTATGAGGCCGACCACGGCGACAAGATGCTCCACGCGCTCGCCTACGTCTCCTTCCAGGAGCTCGCGACCCGCGTCTCGCACCGCAACACCGGCAAGGCCTCCGGCGACCCGGTCTGCGAGCGGTTGCTGACGCGCGTGGCCGCCGACGAGAACCTCCACATGCTCTTCTAC
>DASQPY010000241.1:0-2093 GCA_035643735.1 Actinoallomurus sp.
AGCAGCGGTCCCGTCCCGGCGTACGGGTCGGTGAAGTTGGTACGAACGTACGCGACCGGGTCACGGCCCTGGGGCTGGTCGGTCACGTCGTTGTACAGGTGCTTGCCCTCGCGCAGGTAGATCGCCGGGTTGGCGAAGCCGATCGGCTGCCGGCCCTGGGCCTCCTGGGCCAGCGCCTGCAGACCGGCGATCACCGGGCACGCGAGGCTGGTGCCGCCGACGCGGCTCTCCGTGTAGCCGAACGAGCCGTCGGGCCGCTGGTTCCACTCCGGGTACCGGATGCCGGTGCCCGAGTCGGCCACCGCTGAGATGTCCGGGATGGTACGCATCGGCTGCTTGGCCGTGGTGCCGTCCGGCAGGTTCGTGCTCAGCGGCCTGGGAACGACGCCACGCTGGTAGCCGGGCTGGGTGAACAGCGTGCTCGTGCCGCCACCGCCACCGGCCGAGTAGGTGCTCGGGTAGTTGCCGGGAGGCGGCGTGCTCCAGCTCTTGCCGCTGGCGGCGAGGCTGTCGTACTGGACGTTCCAGGTCGCCTCGAACTTGTAGTCGTCCGCCGCGCCTACCGCCAGCGTCGTACCGCCGACCGCGGTCACCCACGGGTCGGAGGCCGGCATGTCGGTCTGGCGGTGCGTCGAACCCGCGTCGCCGTACCGGGCCTGGCACGGGGTGCCGGGCACCTCGTAGCCGCAGTCACCGGTGGAGAAGTAGAAGCCGATGCCCTCGATCGCACCCTGCTTGAAGATCGCCTCTTCCGCGTCGATCCCGGCCTGGGTGTAGTGCTCCGAGAGGTCGCCCCACGAGTTGCTGACGATGTCGGCAAGGTGGTTGTCGACGATGTTGGCCAGCGCGTCGTCGAGACCGTCGGCGCAGTTCTGAGCTCCGACGTAGACGACGTTGGCCTTCGGGGCCAGGGCGTGCACCGAGGTGACGTCCAGGGCCTCCTCGCCGTACCAGCCGGCGGCGCCGCACTCGTCGACCAGGTCGAAGGTCGGCGGCAGGACCTCGCGGTACTGGCCCTTCGCGAACGGCTTGTCGCCGTACTTGGTGGAGAACTGGTTGGAGACCTGCTCCATCTTCGGCGCGGCGTAGGCGTCGACGATCGCGACCGTCGCGCCCTTACCGGTCAGCCCGCTCGCGGTCGAGCCGTACGCGCCGCGCAGCTGCTTGGGCAGGTAGCCGCAGAGCGCGCGCGGCTGGTGCTTCCCGTACGCGGTCGGCTTGTCGTTCGCGATCTTCTGGCCCCAGTACTGCGAGCACGGCTCCGCGACGTTGTAGTTCGGCTCCGGCGGCGGCAGCGTGGTGCCGTGGGTCCGCAGGTGCTTGCCGGTGTCGAGGCCGGTCACCGTGAGGACGGCGGACGCGACGCCCTCCGGGACGGTGGCGTTGTTCTCGGGCGCGCGGGCGACAGTGCCCTGCGCGGAGTAGTTGCGGAACTCGGTCCCGAACGCCTCAGTCGCCTTGTTCACGTGACCGGTCACGTGCAGGTAGTGGCTGTTGGAGCCGGCCACGTCGACGTACAGACCCGCGCCGCGGATCCACGAGGTGACAGCGGCGATCTGCTGCTTGGAGGCCCCGAAGCGCTGGTTGAACTGCTGCGGAGTGAGGAACCTGCGGTACTGCTGGCTGCCCGGGGTGGACACCGCCTGGGCGTACGAGTCGAGCCCCTTGGGATCGCGACCGGAGAGCCAGACCCTCACGTCGACTCGCTGGTTGCTATCGGTCTTGCCGCGGTCGGCCGAAGAGTGCGCCCACGTGGGCTTCGTCCCTGCCACTGTCTGCCGGTCGTTCGCCTGCGCCGTCCCCGTGACCGCGAACGCTGCCGCGACGAGCGGCAGTGCCACGGCCGCGGCTGTCAGAGCGCGACGACGTCGTCCGTCTCGTGACATCCACCAGTCCTTTCGTCAGCGGCCGGAAGGCCGCGACGAGAGGATTTCGATGCTTCTCGGGTGAAGCAATAGTCGTTATGGAATAGATGCAAAAATCGGGAACTTAGGGCCAGAAGTGGACATGACGGTGTGACCTTGCGCACTGAGGCGGGAGCGTCGATAGTGGAGGTGGCGATGCCAGACGGCGCGGGGGGCCGTTATGGTTCT
>DASQPY010000242.1:0-13965 GCA_035643735.1 Actinoallomurus sp.
AAGGTGGTCATCTTCTACTCCTCCGCCAACCGCGACGAGGACGTCTTCACCGACCCGTACACCTTCGACGTCGGCCGCGACCCCAACCCCCACATCGGCTTCGGCGGCGGCGGCCCGCACTTCTGCCTGGGCACGCACCTCGCCCGGCTGGAGCTGACCGTGCTGTTCGAGCTCCTGCTGGACCGGATGCCCGACATCCGGCCGGCCGGTGAGGCGCGACGGCTGCGTTCCAACTTCATCAACGGCATCAAGGAGATGCCGGTCCGGTTCACCCCCTCGCAGCGTATTAGTAGAACGCGTTTCATTTAGCTCCGTCGTCGTTTACGCTCAGAGCCCCGAGCCTCCAAGGGCGGTCGTCATGGACATCGATCTCGTCAACCCCGATCTCTACGCGAGCGGCGGCATCCCGCACGAGCAGTTCCGGTGGTTGCGCGAGAACGCCCCGGTGTACCGGCATCACGGCGTCGGCGACGGCGACCCCGACTTCTGGGCGATCACCCGCTTCGACGACGTCGTGCACGTCTCACGCCATCCGGAGATCTTCTCCTCGCACGAGAGGCTCGCGCTCTTCCCCGAGCCTTCGGAGGAGCAGCTCGCCATGCAGCGCATGATGATGCTGAACCAGGACCCTCCGGAGCACACGCGCAAGCGCTCGATCGTCAACCGGGGCTTCACGCCGCGCACGATCGGCAAGCTGGAGGACCACATCCGGGCGATCTGCGACGACTTGATCGACGAGGTCGCGAGCCGCGGCGAGGCGGACTTCGTCCATGACATCTCCGCGCCGCTGCCGCTGTATGTGATCTGCGAGCTCCTCGGTGCGCCCCCGGAGGACCGGGAGAAGATCTTCGACTGGTCGAACCGGCTGATCGCGCAGGACGATCCGGACTTCCGCGCGCCGGAGGACGACGGCATGGCCGCCGCGACCGAGCTGTACGCCTATGCCAACGAGCTGGCCGTACGCCGCCGTGAGGAGCCACGCGACGACATCGTGACCAAGCTGCTCCAGCAGCACGGCGGCGAAGAGCTGTCGGTGGATGAGTTCGACCTGTTCGTGATGCTGCTGACCGTGGCCGGCAACGAGACCACCCGCAACGCGGCCTCCGGCGGCATGCTCGCCTTCTTCGAGAACCCCGGGCAGTGGCAGAGGCTGCTCGACGAGCGCGCCGCCGGGGGCGACCGGCTCGCGGGCACGTTCCCGGACGAGATCGTGCGCTGGGTCAGCCCCGTCAACCTGTTCAAGCGCACGGCGACAAGGGACACCGAGATCGGAGGTCAGCGGATCGCCGAGGGTGACAAGGTCGTCGTCTTCTACTCGTCGGCCAACCGCGACGAGGACGTGTTCGCGGATCCGTACACCTTCGACGTGGGCCGCGACCCCAACCCCCACATCGGCTTCGGCGGCGGCGGTCCGCACTTCTGCCTGGGCGCCCACCTCGCCCGGCTGGAGCTGCGCGTGCTGTTCGAGACGCTGCTGGCGCGGATGCCCGGAATCACGCAGACGGGCGACGCCCGCCGGCTGAGGTCCAACTTCATCAACGGCATCAAGGAGATGCCGGTCCGGTTCGCCACCTGAGGCGTCAGGCGATCGTTCTCGCCGCCGGCCCGCCGGCGAAGGCGAGTACGTCCCGCATGCCCGGGTCATAGCCGCGTGAGGTGTCCACCGTCAGCGTCGGCACATCCAGAGATATCGGGACGAAGGAGTCAAGCGAGTGCTCACCGGCGGCGATGGCGTCCAGCAGGTCGCGGTCGGCGTGGGCCGCCCGGTGCGCATCCTGTTCGGCTCGCCGGAGGATCCGGTCATGGACGACGGCGGTGTCGGCCGTGCAGCGGATGACGCGGAGGCGCGCGAGCTCTCCGAGCGGTTCCAGGTTGGGACGCCACAGCCGGTCCTGGTACGCCGCCTCGGCGACGACCGTCACGCCGGCCCGCAGCAGTACGGCCAGGACGTCGAAGAACGCCGTGAGCGTGCGCCGGTCGAGCGGATCACCGGCACCCGTGACATGGGCATCGACGGCATGCACCATCCCCTGCTTGACTTCGTCCCGGCATATCGCCGGGCACCCCAGCATGCGTCCCAGCTCGTGTGCCAGCGTCGTCTTTCCCGAACCGGGAGACCCGCTCACCACGGCCAGTACCGGAGTCGCCATCCGTGCATCCGCCCTTCATCCAGATGGTCCGCCCTACGGCCGGCGCCCGGCGTCTTCGGTCGTATTGAGTGGTTTTCACCACCTTTTAGACTCTGTGCCTAATATCGAACGCGCAGGTAGGACCGGCCAGGCTATGGTCTTACTTCACTGGGTGACATGTTTACGGGAGGGGCGAGCGTGAATGAGGTAGACGAACCGTTGCGCGTCGCACTGCTCTCCTACCGGAGCAAACCGCACTGCGGCGGCCAAGGCGTCTATCTCCGGCACCTGTCGCGCGAGCTGGTCGATCTCGGGCATCACGTCGACGTGTTCTCCGGCCAGCCGTACCCCGACCTCGACCGCGACGAGATCACGCTGCGCCGGGTCCCGAGCCTGGACCTGTACGCCGACGAGGACCCGTTCCGTACGCCGAAGCTCATCGAGTTCCGCGACTGGATCGACGTGCTGGAGTTCGCCCACATGCGCACGGGCGGCTTTCCCGAACCCCTGACCTTCAGCCTCCGCGCCCTCCGTGAGCTGCGCAGGCGCCGCGGCGAGTACGACGTGGTGCACGACAACCAGGTGCTCGGCTACGGCAACCTCGGCATCCCGCGCCTCGGCCTGCCGCTCGTGACCAGCATCCACCACCCGATCAGCGTCGACCGGCGCATCGAGATCGAGGCCGCCAAGGGCCTCAAGCAGCAGTTCGGCAAGCGGCGCTGGTACGGCTTCGTCCGGATGCAGGCGCGCGTCGCCGCCCGCGTCGGGCCGATCCTGACCGTGTCCGGTTCTTCCAAGCACGACATCGTGCGTGACTTCGGCGCGCTCCCCGAGCAGGTGCACATCCTGCCGCTCGGCGTCGACGACGAGAACTTCCGCCCGCGCGGTGAGCGGGTCCCCGGCCGCATCGTCGCGGTCGCCAGCGCCGACTCGCCCCTCAAGGGCGTCGCCACGCTGCTGCGCGCGGTCGCCAAGCTCGCCACCGAGCGGGACGTGCACGTCGTGGTCGTCGGCAGGCCCACTCCGGGCGGCACGACCGACAAGCTCGTCGGCGAGCTCTCCCTCGGTGACCGCGTGCGCTTCGTGTCCGGCATCTCCGACGAGGAGCTGGGCGAGCTGCTGTCCAGCGCCGAGATCGCGGCGGTCCCCTCCCTCTACGAGGGGTTCTCGCTGCCGGCGGTCGAGCACATGGCCTCGGGCACCCCGCTCGTCGCCAGCCGTACCGGCGCGCTGCCCGAGGTCGTCGGCGACGCCGCCGTCCTCGTCGAGCCGGGCGACGTCGAGGAGCTGGCCGCCGCCTTCCGGCGGCTGCACGACTCACCGGAGGAGCGCGAACGCGTCGGCGCGGCGGGCTACGCACGCGTACAGGAGCGTTTCACCTGGTCCGCGGTCGCGCGGGCCACCGTCGGCCACTACCAGGACGCCATCGCCCGTCGTACGGCGGGCGCAGTACGGAAGGAGCACGGCCCTGCTGACCGTGGACTTTGACCGGTTCCGCATCTCGCCCGGCGAGCAGGTGCTCGACATGGGCTGCGGCGCCGGCCGGCACGCGTTCGAGCTCTACCGGCGCGGGGCCCACGTGGTGGCGTTCGACCGCGACGAGAAGGAGCTGGCGTCGGTCGCGACGATGTTCGGCGCCATGGAGCTCGAGGGCGAGGTGCCCGTGGGAGCCTCGGCCACGACGGTGACGGGTGACGCGCTCAGCCTGCCGTTCCCCGACGATTCCTTCGACAAGATCGTCGCCGCGGAGGTGCTGGAGCACATCCCGGACGACATGAGCGCGATGGCCGAGCTGCTGCGCGTACTCCGGCCGGGCGGCCGGCTCGCCGTGACCGTGCCGTCGTGGCTGCCCGAGCGCATCTGCTGGGCGCTGTCGGAGGACTACCACACCGCGCCGGGCGGGCATGTGCGCATCTACACGCGCGCCGAGCTGGAGGCCAAGCTCAAGGCCACGGGTTTCCGGGTGGGCGGCCACCACCACGCGCACGGCCTGCACGCGCCGTATTGGTGGATCAAGTGTGCGGTGGGCGTGAACAACGACGCCCATCCGCTCGCCAAGGCGTACCACCAGCTCCTGGTCTGGGACATCATGAAGCGGCCCCGCGCCACCCGCCTGGCCGACCGCGTGCTCAACCCCGTCATCGGCAAGAGCGTCGTCGTCTACTTCACCAAGCCGGACGTGCCGGCGTCGCGGGAGCAGGCCCATGCGGCGGCCTGACGCCGTACCCGGGATCCTGACCAGCGACGACCTTCTCGCCACCGCTCAATCGATCGTCTCCCAGCAGGAGCCCTCGGGAGCCATACCGTGGTTCGCGCCCGTGGACGGCGTCCCCGGGCACGTGGACGCGTGGAACCACGTCGAGTCCGCGATGGCGCTGTCCACCGCCGGATTCACCGCCCCGGCCCGCCGCGCGTACGAATGGCTGCGCGGCGTCCAGCGCGAGGACGGTTCGTGGCCGGCCAAGTGGGTCATCGGCGAGGTGACCGAGCCGGGCGGTGAGTCCAACCACGCCGCGTACCTCGCCGTCGGCGTCTGGCACGAACTCACGCTGACCGGCGACGGGGCCTTCGCCGAGCACATGTGGCCCTCGGTACGCCGAGCCGTCGAGTTCGTCCTCGGCCTGCAGAGCGCCCGCGGCGAGATCATGTGGATGCGGCATCCGGACGGAGTGGCCGCCGACCACGCCCTGCTCACCGGCTGCTCGTCGATCTACCAGGCCCTGCGCTGCGCGGTCGCCCTCGCCGAGTACCTGGGCGAGCCCCAGCCGGACTGGGAACTGGCCGCCGACCAGCTCGGCCACGTCGTCGCCCGCCATCCCGAGGCGTTCGCCGACAAGGACCGGTTCTCGATGGACTGGTACTACCCGGTCCTCGGCGGCCCCCTCCGCGGCACGTCGGCGTACCGGCGTATCGACGAACGGTGGGAGACCTTCGTCGTCGACGGCCTCGGCTGCCGATGCGTCTCCGACCAGCCCTGGGTGACCGGCGCGGAGACCAGCGAGCTCGTGCTCGCCCTGGACGCGATGGGCGACACGGAGCGGGCGCGGGAACTCTTCGCGGCGATGCAGCATCTCCGGCACGAGGACGGGTCGTACTGGACGGGCTGGCAGTACGCCAACGAACGCCACTTTCCGGGCGACCGCTCGACCTACACGGCCGCCGCGGTGATCCTGGCCGCCGACGCTCTGGCCGATACCTCACCGGCCTCCCGCATCTTCAAGCGGATCGCCGACCGTGACCTGGGCCCGTCCGACCCCTCCGACCCGGTCGCGTGCGGCTGCGAGGCTCCGTCCCTGGCCGACTCGGTCCAGACCCACCGCTGAGCACGCCCCGTACGCGGGAGCTTCGATGCGCCCGGAGGCCACGGCGGACCCGGAAACCACGGTGGTCCAGGGAACTTCGGCGGTCCGCCGGGGTCTCCTCCGCCGCCGCGCGGAGTGTCCGGCGGTGGCCGAGCGCTACATGATGGCGGGCAAGGCACGGCTGTTCGGCGACGCCGAGGCCGAGGCCGAACGGCTCGTCCTCGCCTCCGACGACCCGGGCAAGGCCAAGGGCGCGGGTCGCCGGGTCCGCGGCTTCGACGAGGACACCTGGCTGAGCGGCCGTCAGCGGCGTTCGAGGACGCGGAGGGAGCCTTCGACACGGCGCTCGGCCCAGAGGCCGGTCTCCAGGGCGCGCCGGTAGACGCGGTACGGCGCCTGCCCGCCGTCCGCCGGGTCGGGGAAGATGTCGTGGAAGGCCAGCGCGCCGCCGGGCATGACGTGGTGGGCCCAGCCGTCGTAGTCGGCCTGAGCGAGGTCCTCGGCGTGCCCGCCGTCGATGAAGAGCATGCCCAGCGGCTTGGCCCACAGCCTCGACACGGTGCCGGACGTGCCGACGACCGCGACGACGCGGTCCTCGAGGCCCGCCGCCACGATCGTGGTGCGAAAGGTCGGCAGCGTGTCCATGCGGCCGGTCTCCGGGTCGACCAGGGTGTCGTCGTGGTACTCCCAGCCGGCCTGGTTCTCCTCCGAGCCGTGGTGGTGGTCGACGGTGACGACCACCGAGTCGGCCGCGCGGGCGGCCGCCCCGAGATAGATCGCCGACTTGCCGCAGTAGGTGCCGACCTCGAGGATCGGGCCGCGTGCGCCGTACGCCAGAGCCGTCTCGTACAGCGCGAGTCCTTCGGCCACCGGCATGAAACCCTTGGCCGCCCCGGCGGCGTCGCGCAGGCCGGTCGGCATCGCCTGGTCATCCACGCCGCGCACTCTAGCCGTACGCGGCCGTACGCGCCGACAGCGCGTGCGCGTCTCCCCCGGCGCGAACTCCCGGGTCTCCGTGGACGACGTCACGGCGCCTCGCCGGTCGTGTCCACCGTGACCAGGCCGGGTGCGCAGAGTTCGTTCCCCTCCTCCGACGACCTGTAGACGGTCTTGCCGCCGCAGACTGAAACGTGTTCTACTCTTCGGCGTGAGTCAGCGCTCTCGCATCGCGATGACGGACGACGAGGTCGCAACCCTCATCGGCGAACCGCCCGAGTTCCCGTTGGCGACCATCAACCGTGACGGCACGCCGCACCTGACAGATCCGAACGACGTTCGGTATGTTGGCTCCCAAGTCGTCCGCCCTCGGACCATCGCAAACTGACCTGACCGGAGGGGAACAGCGTCATGGAAGTACGGGTCGACCCGCTGGTCTGCGAGGCCAACGGTGTCTGTGTAGGGCTCGTCCCCGAGGTCTTCGACCTCAATGACGACGACGAGCTGCAGATCACCCAGCCGACGCCGCCCGCGGAGCTGGCCGACCGCGTCCGGCACGCCGTACGGTCCTGCCCCAAGGCCGCGCTGACCCTCAACGAGGACTGAAACTCCCGATCATCGGCCGGCCTCCGGGACCGGTCCCGTCCTGGAGGTACAAGATGCGAGCAGCGGTCATCCAAGGTTCCGGGGTCAAAGAGGTCGAGCTCCGTGATGACGCGACAACGGTCGGTCCGGACCCCGCCGAGGTCAAGGTCAAGATCAAGGCGACCGGGGTCTGCCACTCCGACCTGTCCATTCTGAACGGGACCCTGCCCAACAGCTATCCGGCCGTGCTCGGCCACGAGGCGGCGGGCGAGGTCGTCGAGGTCGGCGAGCACGTCGGCAACGTCGCGGTCGGCGACCGCGTGGTCATCAGCTGGACGCCGTCCTGCGGTCTGTGCCCGGACTGCGTCGCCGGCCGGCCGTTCCTCTGCGTGAAGTACATCATCGAGGGCTACACCAAGCCGAGATTCCGGCTGGGCGATGACACACCGGCCTTCGGCATGGCGGGCTGCGGCACGTGGGCCGAGGAGATGGTCGTGCCCTGGGAGGCCTGCATCAAGGTCGACGACGACGTGCCGTACGAGTACGCCGCACTGCTCGGCTGTGGCATCTCGACCGGCGTGGGCGCCGCGATCAACACGGCGCAGGTACGCCCCGGCACGGCGGTCGCGGTCGTCGGCTGCGGCGGTGTCGGCCTGTCCGTCATCCAGGGCGCCAAGGCCGCGGGTGCGGCGGCCATCCTGGCGATCGACCCGCTGGAGTCGAAGCACGAGATCGCCAAGAAGTTCGGCGCCACGCACACCGCGACGCCGGACGACGCCGAGGGTGTGAAGAACCTCCTCACCGCCGGGCAGGGCTTCGACTACGCCTTCGAGGTCGTGGGCAGGAGCGCCACGATCCGTGCGGCGTGGCAGCTCACCCGGCGCGGCGGCGACGTCATCGTCGTGGGCGCCGGCGCGGCCGACGACAACGTGCAGTTCAACGCGTTCGAGCTGCTCTTCGACGGCAAGAACCTCAAGGCGTCGCTGTACGGCAGCTCCGACCTCCGCCGCGACGTCCCGCGCTTCGTCGCCCTGTGGCGCAACGGCAAGCTGGACCTGGAGAGCCTCATCACGCGGCGGATCCGGTTCGAGGACCTCAACGACGCCATCGCCACTCTCGAACGCGGCGACGCGATCCGTCAGGTCGTCCTGTTCGACTGACCCGGCGTCGCCGGCGATCTCACCCGGGTCACCGGCGACGCTTTCCCGTATCGTGGATTGGGAGCCCACGATGTGGGAGCGCCGGCGAGGCGTCAACCCCTCGTGACACGGACGAGAGGCCCGATGATGGTGCCGATCAGGACGGGCCGGCGAGGACGGCACGGAACGCGGCCATGCCGGTCGAGCGCCAGCCGCCGTCCATGATCCGCCGGCTGAACTGCTGGGTCGGGTCGTCGGGATCGAAGCCGTCGTGTTCGAGGAACAGGCGGGTGCCCCGCCCCTCGGACGCCAGGGACCAGGTCACCGTGGTTTCCAGAGAACCCCCGCGCCAGCTGATCCGCAGCAGGTGTTCCGGCTCCACGACCAGGACCTCACAGCGAATGACACCGTCGAAGCCGACATTCGGCCGCGGATCGGTCAGGAACGTGAACCGATGGCCGACCACCGGCCGGAAGTCGTTCGGCATCAGCCACTTGGCCAGCAGAACCGGGTCTGTCAGCGCCTTCCAGACCCGCGCCGGCGGATGGGCGAGGAACTCATCGACGCGGATGGTCCGTGAATCGCTCATGAGGGGGTCTCGCCCTCTTCGTCGAGCAGCTCACGCAGGCCGGTGAGCTTCTCCCGCCAGAACCGCTCGTACGGGCTCAGCCACTGGGAGACCTCGTGCAGCGGTTCGGCCTCAAGGTGGTAGAAGCGCATCCGGCCGCTCTTCTCCTCGCCCACCAGCCCGGCGTCCTTGAGCACCTTGAGATGCTCGGAGACGCTGGGCCTGCGCATCGCGAAGTGCGAGGCCAGCTCCTGGACGGGCAGCGGACCGCGGTCGAGCAGGAGCCCGAGCAACTGCCGCCGCGCCGGGCTGGCCAGCGCGGCGAAGACATCGCTCTCAGGCATGGGCGGCCGTGGCCTGCAGGATGAGGCCGTTGCCGTCGGGATCCTCGAACGTGACGAACCGCCCCCAGGGTGCGTCCTGGACGTCCTCGCCGCCGATCCCCATCCCCCGCGCGCCGAGAGCCTCGACGTCGCCCTGGAGATCGTCGGTCTCGATGACCAGACCCTTGAGCGAGCCGGGGGGCATCGTGTCGAACGAGGTGACGAGCGTGATCGAGGACTGCGCGCCCTTGGGCCGGACCTGCACCCAGCGCTGGCCCGGACCCATCGGGGTGTCGGCCACCAGCTCGAACCCGAGCGTGTTGACGTAGAAGTCCTTCGCACGGTCCTGATCGGCGACCGGCACGGACAGCAGCTGAATATGCGTGAGACTCATGCGGCCCACAATAGGTAGGAGATCTCCTACCGGTCAATCAGCGCGCGGTGGCATCCGGGCGGACGCCCGTGCGGTAGCCGAGCCTGCGGGACGCCTCCTCGGCGGCGCCGACGACCTCCGAGGCGAACCGGCCGGTGTCCGAGGGCGCCAGGCGCTGGGTGGGTGCGCCGATGCCGATCGCCGCGACGAGGTCGCCGGTCATGCCGAACACCGGGGCGCTGATCGAGGCCGCACCGTAGTCGCGTTCTTCGAAGCTGGCCGCGTAGCCGATCTGCCGGATCTGCTCGAGCTGCTCGGTGAGCAGGTCGATGTCGACGACCGTACTCGGGGTGTAGCGCGACAGGCCGTGGCCCACCGCGTCGCGGCGTGCGGCCGGGTCCCAGGCCATGAAGACCTTCCCGGCCGAGCCCGCGTGCAGCGGCATCACCATGCCGACCACGAACAGGCGGATGACCGGGTGGCGGGACTCGGCCAGCGCGACCACGGTGCGGAACGCCCCGTCGCGTACGTAGAGGCAGGCCGTCTCGCCGGTATCGTCGCGCAGCCGCTGCAGGACCGGGCGCGTCAGCCGGACCAGGTCGAGCCCGAACGTGCCCGGCGCGGCCACCTGCACCAGGCCCAGGCCGATCCGGTAACGGTCCTCGTCGCGATCCAGGAATCCCTCGCGCACGAGGTTCTGCACCAGCCGCTGGCAGGTGCTCGGCGGCAGACCGGTCAGCTTGGTGATCTGCTGCAGCGTGAGCTCGGGCTGCTCGATCGTGAACGACCCGAGGATCTGCTTGACCTTCCGAACCACGAGGACCGGCGCGGCCGCGGCCTTCTCGCGCTCCTCGGCCATCGCCTCTCCCTGGTCCATCCGTGGTAGTTCCGTCGCGGTCCTATGAGGGGTTCGCTCATCGTAATCGGCACCGGGCCACTGACGACGTCGTCGTCTTGACCCACCCCCATCAATACCACATTATGAGATTGCGACCCACAATGCGGATGCGATATCTCCGGCTACGGACAGACCGGCCCCTACCGCGACCGGCCCGGCTTCGGCGGCGTGGCCGAGGCGGTCGGCGGGCTCCAGGCCCTCACCGGCCACTCCGGCCAGCCGCCGACCCGCGTCGGGATCAGTCTCGCCGACTCCGTCGCGGGCCTGTACGCCGTCATCGGCGCCCTGATGGGGCTGCTCCAGCGGGACCGTGTCGCGGGTGAGGTGGTCGACGTGGCCCTGTACGAGTCCATGTACTCGCTGATGGAGTCGCTGGTGCCCGACTACGACGCGTTCGGTGTGGTGCGCGAACCCGCCGGCAGCGGCCTCGCGGGTGTCGCGCCCTCCAGCACGTACCGTTGCGGCGACGGCAGGTACATCGTGGTCAGCGGCAACGGGGACGCGATCTTCGGTCGCCTCATGCGCGCCATCGGCCGGCCCGACCTCGCCGACGACCCACGGCTGGCCGACAACGCCGGGCGCGTACGCAACGCCAGGGAGCTGGACAACGCCATCAGTGCCTGGGTGGCCGAACGCACCCAGGACGCCGCCGAGGCCGCCCTCGTGGAGGCGGGCGTGCCGAACGGGCCGATCCTGACCGCCGGGGAGATCGTCAAGGATCCGCACTACGCGGCACGCGGCATGCACGAGCGCCGCACCGTGGAGATCGGCGACGGTCACAGCGAGGACGTGATCTTCCCCGGCGTCGTGCCCAAGCTCGGCCGCAACCCGGGCCGGGTCACCTGGCTCGGCCCGGAGCTCGGCGAGCACACCGACGCGGTCCTGGCGGAGCTGGGCATCGACGCTCCACGCCGCGCCGAGCTGCGCGAACAGGGAGTCATCTGACACGGCCGCACCCGCGCTCCTGCGGCCGAACGCCACGGCGTCGTACGAGCGCGCCTGAACGTGACGGGAGAGGGGCGGCCGGCGTGCGCTGCCAGGCTGCCGGCCGCCCCTTCGCGACACCCGCTTCTTCCCGCGAGACGCGGGCGGGTGCCTCGCCCGTGATGAGCGTCCCGGATCGGGCCGCTGGTCACCCGCATTCGGTGACTCAACTGTTACATCGCGGACGATGGCCCCGACGCTACAACCAGACACGCGTAATTTACGGATAAAAGTTTCGATTGCCGCCTATCGGGCAAATCGCGGGCGTTCCACCGAGCCAAGGAGGTCCCAATGCGAATACGGGGCGGCATCAGCTTTATCGGCCTGATCTACATATTGATTGGCATCTTCGTGGCGTGGGACCACGACTACATCACGATCGGCCTGCTGAAGAGGGTGCTCAGCGCGCTGCTCGCGATCTTCCTGTGGTTCCTCGTCCTTCTCGGCGTCAACCTGCACGTCAACTGACCTGCCCCCCTTTTCGCGGCCGCTCGCCTTCGTGGGAACGGCCGCGAAAGCAATTCAGGGCATCGGGGTCCGCCACAGTGTGGGTTCGTCGGTGCGGTAGTCGCCGGTGAAACCGACCGCGAGCAGGTTCGCGCCCACCACCGCCAGTCCGTCGAGCCGCTGCACGCCTGGCCCGTCGAGGCCCAGACCATGCGGGCGCACGGTGCGCCACGTGCGGCCGTCCGGCGACGTCCACATGATCACGTCGGATCCCGCCCCGCCGGCGAGCACGAAGCCGCGTGGCGTCGCGGTGGCCGTGGTGAGCGCGGTGCCCGGGGCGGCGCCGGGCAGTGCGGCCGGCTGCCAGGTGTGGCCGCCGTCGGCGGAGACCGACGCGAAGACGTACGCGCCGGCGACGCCGGTGGCCACCAGCACATTCGCCCGCGCGACGACCTTGGTCAGGGCGCCCTCCGTCGTGCCCTGCGGCAGCGCCGGTGCCGCCGTCGCCAGCGTCCAGCGCTTGCCGTCCGGCGAGGTCCACAGCGCGGGCTGCGACATCTTGTTCTTCGTCTGGCCGCCGACCGCGACGAACCCGCCCGGCGTGGCGGCCACGTCGCTCATCCACTTCGGCGCGGCCTGGCCACCGTTCAGGTCGGTCTTTCCCGCGTTGCGGGACCGCGCCCAGTTCTTCAGGTCAGCCGAGGACCACGCGGCCGCGGTCGTCCCGTTGTCGGTGCCGACCACGACATAGGTGGACCCGCTCGCGGCGGCCGCGGACGGGACGAGGGCGCCGCTGAAGGCGCGGGCGCCCGGCACCGGCTGCCAGGTATTCGTGTCACCCGACATCAGCACGAGCGAACGCGACCCCGTACCTCCGACGGCCAGCCAGCCCGGCCCGCCATGGACCACGTCGACGAGCCGCTGCTGCCCCGGTGCGATGGACGCCGGGAGCCGCGCCCGGCTCCACGCGGCGCCGTCCGCCGAGGTCCACAGCGCGGCGCGGCCGTTCGTGCTGCCGACCGCGAGGATCCGGCCGGCGTCGGCCACAATCCCGTCGACCGTGCGTTCGGCGTGCACGGCGTCGGGGACGGCGGCGAGGTTGACGTCGCCCGCGCCGGCCATCGTCAGATAGGCGTCCCCGCTGCCGAGGCGCCCGGTCACGACCGGCCCCTGGGAGGTGAGCGCCGCGCCGGTCAGCGTGCGACCGCCTGGCAGGTCCGCGACGTGCCGCCATGCCTTGGTGTCGCCGCTGGTCATGACCGCGGTCTTACCGCCGTGGAGGGAGACGAGGACGGTCAGGCCGCTGTCGGTCCCCCGCAGCAGGTGGATCCCGGAGTAGCGGCTCGTCTCGAGCCGGCCGGCCGGCGCCCAGTTCTTGCCGTCCGACGAGCCGAAGAACACCCCGTACACGGTGGTCCTGCGCTTCTTCTTACGGCCGGTGGTGCGGGAGGCCTCACGCGCGGCGAAGAAGCCGGTCTGGGTCGCGGCGACGTCCACCACGTCGCCGGACGAGCCCTGCCCCTGCGGAACCCTCACCGGCTCCCAGGTGCGCCCGCCGTCGGGCGAACGCCAGAACGCCTCGTTCTCGACGGTCTGCCGGACCTTGCTGCGCTTCCTCTTCACTCTCTTGATCACCGTCTTGGTGGTCCGCACCCGGCCACGCGCCACCACGATGTCACCGTGCGCCGCGACCTGGGACAGCCCGACGGTCGCGCCTCCGGCCGGCGGCTTGAACGGGTCGCCGCCGAGCCGCGTCCAGTTGCCGCCGTCGGCGGAGGTCCAGATCACGGCCTGCGTGGCGGCGTTCACCGTGGCGGTGCCCGCGGCGACGAACCCCGACGTCGTCCGCACCAGTTGCCTGACGGTGTCGCCGGGACCGAACGCGCCGGACAGGGGCCGCCGGGTCCAGGTGCGCGCGTCGCGGCTCGTCCACTCCACCGTGCCGTCGTGGGTGTTCCCCAGCGCCGCCCACTCGCCCGTGCCACCGGCAAGGAGCTGGGGGTACTCCCCCTGCGGCGGGTCGCCGCCGTCCGCCCCGCGCACCGCCGCGAGGCGCCAGGAGCGGCCGCCGTCGCCCGAGGTCAGGAACTGCCCGCGCGAGTAGACGCCGCCCTGCTCCGAGCCGATCGCCACGGCCGTGCTGCCGGCCGAGACGACGGTGTCGAGCGTGTGCGAGCGGCCGCCCGTGGCCGCCGCGGGATCGAGCGCGAACAGCCGCCCGGCGGCCACGGCGGGCGTACCCGCCGGTTTCTTGGCCTCGCCGCCCTTCCCGCCGAACAGC